>CAMOQR010000020.1 GCA_946623125.1 uncultured Caryophanales bacterium
ACTCTATCGCTAGAAGCAGATTTTGAGTCTGCCGCGTCTACCAATTCCGCCATGGAAGCAGTTAATGAAATTATAACATATTACAAAAAAAAATACTATTATTTTTTATAAAATAGTATTTTTATTCAAAAACAACATTTACCGACTTCTTTAGCCAAAGAAAAATCACATTCATCACCTCTTCACTAGGCAATTCATTATATTTTGTACGTGCTTGAACAAGACGATTAGATGAATCCAACTCAATCGTAATATAAGACTGATCAATATTATTTTTTCTTCTCATAAAAAAGATTTGACATTTTCCCCTACTATAAATATCACAATAACGCAATAAACAATTATGTTGATTCTTTGCTTCAACAACCATATCTTGAATAGAACGTGCAGGAATAATGATATATTGTTCATCTTCATAAATATTGAAATTCAAAGCACTAGATACTAGAGAAATACGCTTATTAATTTCATCATCATGAATCACAAACAACCTACAAGCAAGATTATTATGTGCATCATCCAAATCATTTGGAAATAAATAAGTATTATCATGTATATCAAATCCTTGCTCATCAAGCATATGAATATAGTCCCGATACTCCAATAATTTTTCATAATCATAACCCTTACTGTGAAAATAAGAAATAATTTTATTTGGATCAATATGATATTCTGATAAAAGATATTCAAAAATAAAACAATATGAAAAAATAGATTTCAAAAAAGAAACATCTTTCAGTTTAAACAACTTCAACGCACATAATTCCTGATAGGTAATATTATTATCTCTCATAAAAGAATAATAATCCTTTCCAATACCAAGTACACCTTTAAAACTTTTGTTTTTAACAACAAAAGAATCACAAGAAAATGCTAAATTTGTAAGATTTAATTTTACTAAGTATTCAAACAAAGAAAAGTGAATTGGTAAATATACCAAATGATATAACGTACAATAATCATTTTTTAAAATTATATCTTTTACTGTCCAAATATTCGTATAATGATAAATTGAATTATTTAAAGAATCAATATTAAATATTTGATAGTAATCATCAAAATATGGATGAATGGAAGAATACATCTCATCAACTATATCTTGTTCCTTAGAATCATATTCTTCATAATCTTTTTTTAATAATAAATCCAAGTCATGATAATAATAAATAGAATTTGTAGAAACATTTCGAACATATTCTTTTGTTATATAATAGATTTTACAAATATGACAATGACACCTAAATTCACCCCAATAAGAATAATGTTGGCAACAAACAACATATAAAAAAACAGAGCCATCGCTATTAGTATCAAAAACATAATAATAAGATTTATTATCAATATAACTATCTTTAGAACAACTCTGTCCCATACGGATATATTTTCTTTTAAAATCATCAACAAGTATACGACATCTATCATCAGAATAAAAAGAAATAGAACAATTCTTACAATAAAAAGAATCTAGCCTTTCACAACACTTACTACAATAATAAGAATCATCCTCTGTAGAATAAATTGGTCTTCGTATACAATCATCATAAATATAAGAAAGAAGTTCCTCAGGAAGTTCATCGTCAGTCCAATAATCTGGTACCTCATCAACTACATTTAAAAATTTTTCATCAAAGGCTAATTGATAAAACATTCAACCACCACCAAAAAACTATTTTAACATACAAATTTTTTTAATCAATCCATAAGGATAACTAGTAGAAAGTAACTGATTATTTTTATAGCAATCCATTAAAATATTTAAACCATCATAACCAGTAACTACTCCTTCAATCGTCTTCCCATAAATATTGGTAATCTCACACATCTGATTTAAATAACGATTATTAAAATCCTTCTTCATACCCATTTCTTCAATTCCAATAATATTAGATATTTTAATATCCTCATCTAAATCATCAAATGATAAATCCTTGTTTTGAGACAAATCATATTCTCTTAAATAAATCATGTTATGAAACACATCTAATAGTTTTCCTGAAACAAATAAAATATTCCCTCTATTTTTCATTTCTAATACAACTTGTTTATTAATTAATTGTTTTAACCTTTCTAATGATTTATCATGATTAATTTGAAAAAAAGTATCCTCTTCAAACTTCATATTATTACCTCCTTAACTAATACTAGCTTAATATACCGAATATATGTTCGTCAAGAAAGAAAATAAAATATTTACATAAAAAAAGAAGAATTATTCTTCTTCTATCTCTGTATACTTTGAAGTATATAAATCTGGATTATCATCAACCTCTTCTTGTTTGACACTTTCCAATATATCATCTAATTTTGGTAAATCATCAATAGAAGAAAGACCAAAATAATCCAAAAATTCACTAGTAGTTTCATATAAAATAGGACGTCCTGGCAAATCACTACGACCAACCTCTTTAATAAAACCTTTGGCAACCAATTTACGAACAATAGAAGAAGAACCAACTCCTCGAATCGTGTCAATCTGAATTCTTGTAACAGGTTCATTATAGGCAATAATTGCCAAAGTCTCTAATGCTGCTTGTGATAAAAAATTAGTAGCAGGGTTCTCAATCAACTTTTGATAATATTCTTTATGTTCAAACTTCGTAGTAATTTTAAAGCGATTCCCTAAAAAATCAATACGTAATCCACGAGATTCATCCTCATAATCTTTTTTTAATTCCATAATCAATTTTTTAGAAGAATCCTCATCGATTTCTAATACATCTTCAATTTGATCTAAAGTAAGACCATCTTCCCCAACAACAAATAATAATCCTTCTAATACAGCCTTATTCATGATTTACCACCTCACATAAAATATCCCCAAATTCTTTTTCTTGCTGCAAACGTAATTCATTATTTTTAGCCATTTCTAAAACGGCTAAAAAAGTGGCAACAATATACTCCTTAGAAGCAATAGGAAACAATTCAAAAAAAGAAACTCTTCCCCTACTCTTAAGTAATCTTTTAATATCATGTCTTCTAGAAGAAACACTAATTTCATTAACAGTTACTTTTGTATTTAAAGGTTTATTATCATTTTTTCTTTGATAATACTTTTGTAACGCCTGTACCAAATCATCTAAAGTTACATCAGAATGTATCTCAACATTATCTTCCATAAACTGATGAATATTTTCGGGAGTCTTTGTATAAATATCTTTTCTTAACAATTCTTTTTCCTGAAGTAATTTTGTAAGATCTTTATAAGTTTGATACTCAAGTAAACGATTTACCAGTTCTTCTCTCGGATCCTCCTCCACCTCTTCATCTTCCTTTACATCTCGTGGAAGAAGCATTTTAGATTTTATCTCTAAAAGTTCAGATGCCAAAACAAGATATTCTGAAGAAACCTCTAAATTCATTTTCTCAGACTGATTTAAAAAATTCATATATTGATCTGTAATTTTTTCGATTTCAATATTCATAATATCCATTTTAGATTCTTTAATTAAATGTAATAAAAGATCTAATGGACCTTCAAAATCATTAATTTTAAATTCAATATCCATACAACTCACTCCGAACTATAGACATTATAACATAATTTATTTTCTTTTGCATTTATACAACAAGAAATATATAATGGAAGAAGGAGAAATAATATGAAAAGATTTAATGAATTAGATGAAGGATTTATTTGTGAGCATTGTAAAAAGGAAGTAAAACCCCTAGGTTATACTTCAAGAGATCATTGTCCATACTGCTTATATTCCAAACATGTTGATATCAATCCAGGAGATAGAGAAAATACTTGTAAAGGACTATTAAAACCAATAGAAATAGAAAAATATAAAGATACATATAAAATTATTTATCAATGTGAAACATGTAAACAAAAACATAAAAATATCATCGCCAAAGACGATGATATGAATGAAATCATAAAAATATCAAATATAAAATAAATATCCACAAATAATCGTGGATATTTTTTTATTCAATCATAAGAAGTCTTGCGTGAATAACTTTTCTTCCCTTATTATCATCCGTACAAGTAGATAAAGTAATAATTTTATCACTTGCACTAACTTCTTCTCCAAAATTATACAAACTTCTACCCTTAATTGTTTGAATAAAAGAAGTAAAAGAGGCTTCACTTGAAAAATTATTTTGTAAATAATAAACTTCAGGATCAATATAATAAACAGAAAATACAACATATACATATTTTCTCTCTTCTGTCACAACAATAATTCTATGAGAAGAATTTTGATACCAATTATCAGTAAACACATTTGCAATACTACCAAAAGCAGTTTTATTTAACAAATTGTGTCCATAAAATATCGTATTTTGATCAGTCATTGCTTTTGTATTACGATAATCCATAAAAGTCCATCCACTAATTTTACTAACACCATTAATATCATGATATAAATAATAATCATTATCTCCACCTTGAACAATTGGATAATTAATATTAGTGCTATCAACAATCAACCAAGCAACAACATCAGGATTTACTTTCTTTAATTCATTAAAATTGATATCAGACATTTTGGTAGCACCATACTTACGATATAAATTATTATCGGTATATACGCCATCACCATCGTCTTCTCCAACTTCTTCTCCACCACCAACTTCAACCGTGTTAGTAGCAATACCATCTTCGCTACTTCCTTCCGATACACGAACAAGACTATCACTAGAAGAATACAAATAAACATAAAAGAAAACCCCAAATAGAAATACTAAAGTAACAGATAAAAAAGATAACGGACTTCCCTGAAGCCTTTTAATAGAATCTTTCAATTTTTGAACAAAAGGGAAACGAAAAACAAATCCAAAAATAGAAACAAGAACGTAAAAATAAAAGAAAAAGCCCTTAGAAACAATTAAACAAAGATAATAAAATCCCATAGCAATCGTTTCTAAAATATATTTAAAAAAATAAATAATCTTCTTTATCATATAGAATCATCATCCATACCTGAAATTGGTTTTAATGGTTGAACAGAAAAAATTCCTTGTTGAGAGTTCACAACACCAGCAGTATCAATTTGAATTTGATGATCACTAGCAACTGGCTCAATTGGTTTAATAAATGGTTCTACTACAGAATATAAATTAGCATTACTATTATTATAATTATTTGAAACAATCTCTGGAATAGGAGTTACTTCTGAAATAGGAGCAACAGCCTGAATTGGTGTAGTTGGAGTTGTTTGAACAGTAACTGGAGAAACACTCTGTACTGTATAAGCAGTTTGTAATGTAGGAGTTGCTACTGGTTGAGTATAATTTTGATATGATGTATTATTATTAGCATTCACATTATTATAATAATTAGTAGAATTCATCATACCATATTGTGATTGATAAGTAGTTCCATATTGATTAGAAGCATTATAATTCATCTGAGTTTGATTATACCCAACAGCAGGTTGAGAATATTGAACACTTTGAGTTGTTTGAGAATAAGGATAATAAGCCTGTTGTGGTTGCGTAGGAGTTGCTTGAGAATAATGACTATAAACAGGATAAGAACGAACAGGCATTGGTGTTGGAGTAATAGGTGTAGAAACAGGATGAGTCGTTTTTTTAGGCTCAACATTTTCAATAGGTTCGCCCTTAATATGATCAATAATTGTAATAATAATACCCGTGATAAAAGAAAGTATAATAACGATGATAAAAATATAATAAACCGAATTCATAATTATCACTTCCGTTCCTTTTATCCTTTACAACTTCATTATACATTATATAGTTAAAATTTTACATAAATATGTCAATGTTTTTTGTAAAATTTACACACTAATTTTTAGGTTTACATAATATGTAAAAGAAAAAAGAAAATAAGATAGCAGCAACAATACCAGTTGCAGTTAAATCAAACATTCCCATAAATATACCAATAATTCCCATACTTTCTGCCTTTTGTAAGGCACCATGAATTAAAGAATGTCCAAAACTCGTGATAGGAAGTAAAGCACCACCACCCACTTTCTTTATAATAAAATCATAAATACTAAAAGAATCTAAAAAAGCCCCTATTACAACAAAAATACTAGTAATATGTCCCGGAGTTAATTTCGTATTATCTAAAATAATTTGTGCAATAGCACATATCATTCCACAAAAAAGGAAAGAATTAATAAGATACATCTATACCACCTCCAAACTAACTGCATGACAAATAGAATCAATATTTTCTTTTTGAAATAAAAGTATAGGAGAAAACAAAGCACCCGTTGCTAAAAGTAAAACTCTTTTAAATCTTTTCTTTTTAAGTAAAGAATAAATATAAGAATAAGTAACCAAAGCACTACAAGCAGGTCCACTTCCTCCAGCCTTAACTTCTACTTGATGTTCTAAATCATATAACATAACACCACAATCACTATAACGTTTTCCAAGGACAATTCCATAATTTGTCTTCATATAATCTTTGACAATTTCAACTCCATATTTTCCAAGATCCCCCGTAAGAATCAAATCATAGTCTTCAACACTACGACCAGTCTCTTCAAAATGTCTTGTTAAAGTATCAATAACACTTGGTGCCATAACTCTTCCCATATCATTAGCATCATTTTGATTATAATCAACAATTCTACCAAGTGTTGCACATTCAACACGAACGGTATCCCTTTGGTTAGAAAGAAAAGAACAAGCACCACCCGTAGAGGTAAACGTAGCACTATTCGGTCTTAAAGAACCATACTCAGTAGGATATCGAAATTGTTTTTCTGAACTCATATTATGAGAAGATACAACACACAAAGCATTATGAATAAAACCGCCCTCTATAAGACAAGATGCCAAAATAATACCCAAAGTACTACTACTACAAGCACCATATATTCCAGCAAAGCTCTTACCAATTCCAACAGTACCATAAGTAGTTGCTGTAATTTGATTTAACAAATCTCCTCCAATTACCAAATCCACATCATCATCTTTTAATCCTAATTTATTTAAAAGAATTTGAATAGATTCTTTAACAAGATGTATTTCAGCCTTCTCCCATGAATCTTCTCCAAAATATAAATCAGAATAAGTCTTATCAAAATAATGGGACAATGGTCCTTTCTGTTCATAAGGTCCACCTACAGTTGCAGTATCTTTTAAATATACATTTTGAAAATAAAAAGTCATCCTATCCCTCCTATCAAATAACGAATCATACCAAAAAACCAAGCAGAAACAATTCCATATAAAATAACACTACCGGCAAGCCGAAATAAATTAGAACCAATTCCATAAATTGGGCCCTCTTTCTTATAATCCAAAGCACTACTAGTCATAGAATGTGCAAAACCAGTAATTGGAATTAATAATCCACAACGACATTTTTCAACTAACTTATCAAAAAAACCAAGTGCCGTAAAACAAGAAGAACAAAAAATAAAAAACACAATCATAATAGAAGAAGCATCATTCCTAGAATAAGAAAAATAACGGCACAAAACCTCTATTAGTACTTCTCCAAAAAAACCAACTAATCCTCCGGAAATAAAAGCCCATAAAATATGATTTCTTTTATTATCAACAGCCTTATGTTTATCAGCAATCTCATCATAAGATATATTTTTCATAAATATCACCATTAATAATATGGGCAAAAAGAAAAAAACAATACAAAAAAACTTAGAATTATAAATTTGTTCTAAGTTTTTGTAATATTTTATTTTCATGACGAGAAACTTGAACCTGACTAATTCCCAATAAATCAGAAGCCTCTCTTTGTGTTAACTCTTGATAATACCTGGCATAAATTAGTCTTTGTTCCTCTTCTGAGAGTCTAGATAATTCTTCTTTCAAATCTAATACCTCAGCACTTGTATTATCATAACTTTTTAATAAATTATAATCATCTTCAATAGATTCAACCTCATCTGTTGCTAAAAGTACTTGATTAATCACTTCCTCTTCTAAATCTAAAAATAATGCAATTTCCAAATTAGTAGGATTTCTTCCTAACTTTTGAATCATCTCCTCTTTTGTTTTTAAAATTTTAGATTTTAATTTAATATAACTATCACTTATTTTTAAACTACTACTTTCTCTAATATATTTATTTACCTCTCCAAGTATATAATAATAAGCAAAAGAGGAAAATTTAGTACCTTTTGATGAATCATAATGCTGATAAGCATCCATTAAGCCAATCATTCCAACTTGATATAAATCATCACGATCAAATTTCCTTGTATACTTATTAATAATACTATAAACTAATCCTTCATATTCTAAAAGATTATCCATTATCCTCCTTTCTTATATTCAATATAAAAGAAAAAGATAAAATAAGAAAGCAATTCGACATAAGTAGAACAAAAAAGAACTCGACAAAAAAAGAAAAAATTTTTATTTTTTCTTTTTATCAGTAGAACCAAATCCACCAGTTCTAACACCAGTTGCTTGATCTCCATCACAAATAAGATATTTTTGAAAAACAACCTGACCAATAATATCTCCCTTTTTTACCTCAATATCATGGTCACTACAATTAAAGTAAGCAAAATAGAAATGGCCATCATTATCAGAATTACCATAATAATCACTATCAATTAAACCAATACTATTAGCCATTAAAAAACCCTTTTTAGGCCCACTACTACGATTAAGTAAAAAATAGCACTCATCTTCCATACAATAAGCCTTTAATCCAGTAGGTATTAAAGTTGGTTTTATTCCTGGATAATACTTTGGAATAATAATATCTTCTGCAGCCTCTACATCATATCCTGCTGAATGTGCAGTCTTACGAACAGGAATATGGATATCTTTATCCTCCCATCCTTTTGCAATTTCAAATCCTCTCGTTTTCATATTCACTCCTCAAATAAAATTCATAAAAGAAAAAAGAAATCATTTTTAATCACAATATAAAACAACTTCTTTTTTCTTAATTGACTTTTGAACATCAATAACTCTTTGATTACTAGATCCTCTCCATTTTAATCTAGGATCATGTAACTCATCAACATATTGTCCATCTACTAATACATCTAAATACTGAAATATTTCTTTATTACAAACATCATCAAATAAAAAGCCACTCCAACTCCATAAACTTTTTTCAGGAAATCTTTCCTTAAAAGCCTTAGCAAGCCTAATCGTACCTTCTATATTTTTAGGATGCATTGGTTCCCCTCCTAAAATAGAAAGTCCTGCGATATATTCCCTATCACATAAATCTAATATTTCTTGAATCGTTTCATCTGTAAATTCAGATCCTCCATTAAAATCCCAAGTCTCAGGATTAAAACAGTTCTTACAATGAAAAGCACATCCTTGAAGAAATACGGAGACCCTAACACCAGGGCCATCCGCAATATCCATTTTTCTTATTTGATTATATCGCATTACTTTGCTTCCTTATTATCTAGGTGTACAACTCTTTCTTTAATTTCTTGTGTTCTTCCTTTATTCCAGAAATTTGTACCAATATATCCACAAGTTCTACGAGCAACATTTAATGTATTATGATCTCTATTTCCACAGTTTGGACAATACCACTCTAAATCATCATCTAATAAAATTTCACCATCATAACCACATGCTTGACAATAATCACTCTTCGTATTTAATTCAGCATACATAATATTATCATAAATAAAATTAATAACTTCTAATACAGCAGGAATATTATTTGTTAAATTTGCTGTTTCAATATAACTAATAGCACCACCTGGAGAAAGTTTTTGGAATTCACTTTCTAATGCTAGTTTTTCAAATGCATCAATTTCTTCAAATACAGGGACATGATAACTATTTGTAATATAATCACGATCAGTAATACCTTTAATAACTCCAAAACGTTCTCTTAAACATTTAGCAAATTTATATGTTGTAGATTCAATTGGAGTACCATAAACAGAATAATCAATATCCTCTTCTTCTTTCCATTTTTTACATGCATCATTCATATGTTGCATTACTTGTAGACCAAATTCTTTTCCTTTACCATTATCAGTATGAGAATGTCCTGTCATAAACTTAACACACTCATAAAGTCCCGCATAACCAAGAGAAATGGTAGAATAACCATGATGTAATAAATCATGAATTGGCTCTCCCTTTTCAAGTCTTGCTAAAGCACCATGCTGCCAAAGAATAGGAGCAACATCACTAGTAACTTTAGAAAGTCTCTTATGACGAATCTTTAATGCTCTATGGCAAAGTTCCAATCTCTCATCAAATATCTTCCAAAACAATTCTTCATCTTTATCACTAGATAAAGCAATATCTGGTAAATTAATTGTCACAACACCTTGATTAAATCTACCATAATATTTTCCCTTACCTTCAACATAATTCTTAGCCTTAGCAATATTACCTAGACTAATACTACGATCAGGAGTTAAGAAAGAACGACATCCCATACATGGATAACATTCACCTTCACCAAATTCATTTTTCTTAAGTTGAAGCATAACTTTTTCAGAAATATAATCAGGAACCATTCTTTTAGCAGTACATTTTGCAGCAAGTTCTGTTAAATAATAATACTTACTCTTTGGTCTTATGTTATCTTCTTCTAGAACATATAAAAGTTTAGGGAATGCAGGAGTAATAAATACACCTTTTTCATTCTTCATTCCTTGAATTCTTTGCTTTAATACTTCTTCAATTATCATAGCAAGTTCTTCTTTATACTCTTCCGTCTCTCCTAAATACATAGCAACACTTAAGAAAGGAGCCTGTCCATTAGTAGTTGTCATAGAATTAATTTGATATTGGAAAGTCTGTACTCCATCCGTAATTTCTTTTTTCAAATCTTCATCAACAAATTTTTCAACTTGCTCTTTTGTTAACTTTCTTTTCTTATATTTTTTCTCATAATATTCACGACTTGAACGTACAAAAGGTGCCAAATGTGTTAAAGTAATTGTTGCTCCTCCATATTGAGAAGAACTAACTGCAGTAATTAGTTGAGTAGCAATGGTCATAGCAGTTAAAAAACGATGAGGTTTTTCAATCATTACACCATTAATATTTGTACCATTTTGTAACATATCATCCAAATTAATTAAATCACAATTATGTAATGCATTTTGTGCAAAATAGTCAGCATCATGAAAATGAATAATACCATCATCATGAGCCTGAACAATATCTTCAGGTAATAAGAAACGTCTTGTAATATCAGTACTTGTAATACCTGCTAAATAATCTCTTTGAGTAGTAACAACTCTTGCATTTTTATTAGAATTCTCGGTATTCCAATATTCATTTTCACCATCAATTAATTCTTTAATTGTTTGATCTGTAGTATTACTACGACGTACTAATTCTCTTGTATAACGATAAGTAATATAATGCTTTGCCAAATTATACTTACCAATACTCATTAATTTCATCTCAATAATATCTTGAATATCTTCAACTAAAATTCTTTTCTTTCCAAGATGTTCAATATACTTTATAATATTCTTAATTTGAATAGAAGATGCTCTGTCTTCTTCTTCTACTTCAAGATTTGCTTTTTCAATAGCCTCTTCAATTTTTGATGGAACATATTCGACCATGTGACCATCACGTTTAATTACTTTCATACCTTTAACCTCACTTCTTACTTTTTTAAGTACAAGATAACTATAACACGTATTTATATTTTTTATTGTTGCATTTGCAACATTTTACATTTTTTGTTAAAATATTTTTTAGGAGGTGTTTTATGACCAATCTTTTTGAAAATATTTCTGAAAAAAATATGTTGAAATTAAAAAGAATTTTGAAATCGAACACAGTAAAATACCGTAAGAACGTCAACGTAATGTCAAATGTCAATCAAGACGATTTCATCGCATTAGTTGACACTGGATGCGTACAGTTAATCTTTACAGACTATGACGGAAATAAAACAATACTTGAAGAAATAACTGCAGGAGAAATATTTGGAACACTAACATCATCTATTAAATCCGAAGAAATAACATGTATGACAAAAGAAGAAACTCAAATTACTTATATTGAATATGATGAAATTACAAACGATGAAATCATAAAATCAGATTTTTATATTATTTTTATTAAAAACTTAATTCGTATTCTAACAGAGCAATTAAATACTAGAAATACTAGAATTGAACTTTTAACAAAAAGAACAACAAGAGATAAATTATTAATTTATTTTAGACAAGAATCTCAAAAAAGAAAAAGCAAAAAGTTTTCTCTATCAATCAATTATACAGAATTAGCAAACTATTTATCTGTAGATAGAAGTGCTATGATGAGAGAAATTAAATACCTAAAAGAAGAAGGTTTTATTGAAACAAATGGTAAAAAAATAACACTTAATTACTAAATTGACAAAAAACATTTTTTTTGATACATATATATAGAATAAGAGGTTGGAAATATGAAAAAGAAAAAAATTATAATTTTTATTATTACCCTAATCACAATCCCATTAATTCTAGGTTCCATCTTTTTATTAGAATATCCACAAATAAAATTAGAAAAGCAAAAAGAAATTCAGCTTGAGGAAGAAAAGCCAAATATTAAGAAAGATAATATTCAAGAAGATGATGAAGATATCATCATAAAAGAAATAAGAAATAATCCTAATAACTATATTTTAATAGATGGTATCCTACAAAAAAGACTAATGGATGATGATGGATCTTATTACTATTTAAATCACAATTTAGAAGGAGTCTATGATCAAATAGGTATTCCAATTGTTGATGTAAGAACCACTTTCGAAACAAGAAAAAGTCTAATCTATGCTCATTCGACAAAAGCAGGAAATGGTCCATTTCAAGTATTACAAAATTACCATAATAATAAAGATTTCTTTGAACAACATCGTTATATAACAATTAATTACAATGATATCCTACATTATTATGAAATATTTTCAGTATATATATCAACTGCAGATTCTGAAGAAAGTGAAGGATTAGAATACTTCTATAGAATGAAATATACAGATAAAGAATGGAAAGATACCATTCAAAAATATAAATCATTATCAGAGTATGATACAGGAACAGAAGTTAATGAAAATGATAAAATATTAATATTACAAACTTGTTCTATGGATCCAAATTATTATGAGAAGTATTATCGCTACAATTTATTGATATTTGCCAAAGAAATAGAAAAGAATTAGTCTCCTAATTCTTTTTTATTTTAATTTTTTTCAAAACTTTATTTTCCTCTACACTCTTTAAAAAGAACTCTCCATCCTCATAATAAACATAACTTTTTTCACTTCCACCTCTAGGTAATGTAATAGAACCAGGATTAATAAAAATCTTACCATCCCTCTCTTCCATAGAAGAAACATGAGAATGCCCTGATAAAAAAACATCAAAATTATCAATAGGATAATAATATGGACTATAAATATGCCCATGAGTCATAAAAAACAAATGATGATCAATTGATACGGTT
Source organism: uncultured Caryophanales bacterium (assembly GCA_946623125.1). Lineage (GTDB taxonomy): Bacteria > Bacillota_I > Bacilli_A > RF39 > UBA660 > UBA3789. The sequence continues at coordinate 13,354 of CAMOQR010000020.1, forward strand.
AAAAATAATTTAGAACTTAAAAAATGAAGGAAAGGAGAAGAAGAATCACAATTTCCTTGAACAGATAAAATCTTATCTTTATATAAACTCAAAAATAAAGCAAGTTGATTAGGATGATATCCTTCTATCTCTGGTCCAGAAAGTATATCACCTAACAACAATAATCGATCAAAAGAAGAATCATTTTGAATAACTTTCTTCATATTTTGAAAATTACCATGAATATCAGAAACAATTAATACTTTCATAAATTACCTTTCTAATAAACTAAGACTAACCTTATTCTTTTCAATAGAAATATCATCAACCCAACAATCAACAATATCCCCAACACTAAATAATTCACTTGGATGTTTAACATAATTCTTTGATAATTTAGAAATATGAGCCAATCCATCATCATGTAAACCGATATCAATGAATAAACCAAAATCCACTACATTTCGAACCGTACCCTGTAATTTATCTCCAACATGTAAATCAGATATTTCCAAAATATTACTTTTTAAAATTGGTTGAGGATACTCATCTCTTGGATCAAGATTAGGCTTCTTTAAAGAAGAAACAACATCTTCGATTGTATAAATATCTGTATGATATTTTTCAGTTAGTTTTTCTAAAGATAAAGAATTTAATGCTTGAATCATTTTATCAGAACCAATATCAGTAATGGTAAATCCTAAATCTTTTAAAATACTCAAAGCAAGATCATAACTTTCAGGATGAATAGCAGTAGAATCCAAAAGATTATCCCCTTCTGTGATTCTTAAAAATCCAATTGCTTGTTCATAAGCCTTATCAGATAATAACTTTTTCTTTCGAATCTCCTCACGATTCTTAATTTTACCAACACTTTCACGATAATCAATAATCTTTTTAATAGCAGCCTTTGTAATACCAGATACATAAGATAGTAAAGAAGAAGATGCCGTATTCACATTAACACCTACACTATTAACACATTTTTCCACAACAAAATCTAAAGAACTAGATAATTTTTTTTGAGATACATCATGTTGATATAATCCAACACCAATACCCTCAGGCGGAATTTTAACAAGTTCAGCCAAAGGATCTTGTAATCTTCTACCAATACTAACCGCACTTCTTTTTTCAACTGCCAAATCTGGAAATTCTTCAATGGCTTGAGGAGAGGCAGAATAAATAGATGCACCAGCCTCACTAACAATAACATATTTACAAGAAAGGTGATAATCACGAATCATATCTGCACAAAACTTTTCAGATTCACGAGAAGCAGTACCATTTCCAATCGAAATAATATCAACATTATATTTGCGAATTAATTGAACAACTACTTCCATACTTAGTTTAATTCTTTTTTCTTCATCTCCTTTTAAAAAAGGTTTAATAACACAGCTATCTAAATACTTACCATTTTTATCCACAACAGCCAACTTACAACCATTAACATAACCAGGGTCAAAAGCAAGAACCACTTTTTCTTTCATAGGAGGAGTTAACAATAAAGCCTCTAAATTCTTACCAAAATTATCAATAGCAGCCTCTTCCCCTTTTTCTGATAATTCTGCACGAACCTCTCTCTCTATAGAAGGAGCAATTAAACGTTTATAAGAATCTTCTATTGCATTTTTTACATATCCTGTAACAAAACTTTTCTCATCTTTAATAATTTTCTTTTCTAAAAAAGATAAAACATCATCTCGATTTACATCAAGTGTAACAGATAAAACCTTCTCACTTTCTCCTCGATTAATCGCAAGAATACGATGAGGCTTAATATACTTAACAGCCTCATTATAATCATAATACATTTCATAAATAGACTTTTCATCAACAGCATCTTTCTTCTTTTTAGAAACTAAAACACCATTCTTATAATAATAACTTCTAATCCATTTTCGATAAGATGCATTATCACTAATCCATTCAGCAATTATGTAACATGCTCCTTGAATAGCATCATCAATCGACTTAACTTTATCACTAAGAAACTTTTGACAAAGTTGTTCAATTGATCCTTTTGTAGGAAAAGTCATCATCATTTTAGCCAAAGGCTCTAACCCTAATGCAATAGCCTCTGTTGCTTTCGTTTTCTTCTTTTCTTTATAAGGACGATATAAATCATCAACTTCAACTAACTTTGTACAGGCTAAAATTGAGTTTTTAATCTCATCAGTAAGCATGCCTTTTTCATCAATTAACCGTATAACATCCTCTTTTCTTTTAAGAAGATTTTCTTGATATTGATAAACTTCTTGTATTCGACGAATAGACTCTTCATCTAAAGCACCAGTTGCCTCTTTTCTGTAACGAGCAATAAAAGGAATGGTATTTCCATCCTCTAATAAAGTTAAAACAGAATGAACCTGTTTTTCTAATATATTTAATTCACTAGCTATTTCACTAATAATTGTATCATTCATTTTAAGCACCTCATTTTCTATCATAACAAAAAGATAAAGAAAAATAAAGTATTGACAAGAAAAGAAAAAAGTGGGGATTCCACTTATAAAAGACGTCTTTTAGAAATAGGTAATAATAAAAAACATAACAGAATAATCAATAATAGAATTCCTAATAAAACAATCCATTGATTAAAAAAGGTTTTAGGATTTATCACTTCATTTTCAAAAGTACGAGTAGAAAAAACAACAGGCAAATACTCAAGCACACCAATTAAAGAATTAAACTGCACAATAGACAAATTATCATCAATTGTAACGTTTCCAGGAATGTGAAAAGATAAACGATATAGTGAATCATCCACCAACTCTTTATGAATAAACAATAAAGGTTTTGAGGTATTTCTAGCAACAATTTTTCCATAATAAGAGTCTCCAGCAATTCGTTGAAACTCAATCAAAGAATCATTCGATTCGAGATAATTACGAAACAAATAATAATGCAACATACTATTATTTAAAAAATCATCAAAAGAAGATAAAGAAAAATCCTTATTTGAAGAAATTCTATGATCAACAAAAGAAATTTTTAAAGAAGAATACCCTTCTAATAAATCAAAAGATAAGGAATCATCTATATCATAATAATGATTAACGTCAGATACCAATACAACATTATCGCGACGATTTATAATGCTTGAAGAATTCATACAATTCAAGAACAAATAATAATCACGAACAGAAAATCCACTTAATTTATAAAGCAACATTTCTTGATTAGTATCAGGATTAGGTGTCGAATAATACTCATTCATATAATCTAAAAATTCTTCTGAAATTATTAACTCATATTGATCACTAACAGGAGATGCTAAAACAAAAAAAGGAAAAAAGAAAAAACAGATAATAAGAAACATTTTTCTAAACATTATATTCACCTACTATATTTATAGTATAACACAAATAAAAAAAAAAGAATGGCAAAGTATTCTATTTTCCCTAGTTTTCAAAAAACAAAAGAAGTCAATGAAATAATTGACTCAGGTGAGAAAAATGATTATAAAAAATTTAAGAAAAAGTAGAGAAAATCTAGAACTGAAACAAAAAGATTTAGCAGAAAAATTTAACCTACACTTTTCAACAATATCAGGATGGGAAACTGGAAAAGACACAATTCCAATTGAAAAATTAATAGAATACGCCAATGAATATGAATTAAGTCTAGATTATTTATTTGGAATCATCACAAAAAACGAAAAGTATTACCCAATTAAATTAGATATTCTGCAACTTGCAAAAAACCTAACAGAATTAAGATTAGCAAATCATCATACCCAAACAGAAGTTGCAAAAAAACTAAATACATCACAAGCAGCATATTCCCATTATGAAACCGCAACAAATATTATTCCAACCGCCTTCGTATATGGACTAACAAAAATATATGAACCATTCTCAATAGATCAACTATTTGGAAGAAAAAAAATAAAACCATAAAGGTTTTATTTTTCTTTATTACAAGTAAATCCACCTTGTCTCATCAAAGTCATAACACGATCAATATTTTGATCATATTCAAACTCTAACATATTACTACCCGCCTCTAAATAAGCATCACTTACTTTTTCAGCATCATATGTAGCATAGTCAAATACCTCTTTAATTTCTAATGTAGAATTATCTAAACTACAACTAACAGAAATACCTTCTAAATCTTCAACATTCGTACGAATCTGTACACATTCATCATGATATTTTGATAAAAGTTCTTCATCTAAAGAAATATCTCCTTTAATTGTCGTGATTAAGGTACCAGTCTTTAATAAATTATCTTGGAAAGTAAATATTCTCTCTAAACTACGATCAAAATCTTTCGTATTATCTTCAGAAGTACAAACTAACCTTCCAGTGGTAATAACAGGATTCTCATTTTGTACTCCACCATTTTTAAGTTCGTTAATTGTCATTTCTATCTCAGGTAAAAAAATTACAAAAAAGATTAAAAACAAAAAGAAAAAAATTAATAAGATAGTATTCCAAGTACTAGTAGGTTTATAATTTGCTTCCGCATTTTTTATACGATCATTACCACTATTTGTATTATCAACAGGAACACCAGTAATATCACGAATGTCAACCTCTTCTCCAGTAACAGGATTATAACGAAGATTAGGATTTACCGTATTACGATCAATCTGATTCGTATTCGGTAATGTAGGATCAATTCCTGGATTAGGAGATGTAGGAATATTTGGTTGCAAAGTATTAGGATCAACCATTGTTGGAGAAAAATTATTATTACCATTATTTAAATTAGGATTTTCATTATTCACACTATCAACTCCTATTCTATAGAAAATTATAACACATTAATCTATCGTAAACTAGATATTTTTTCTTGAAAATCATCTCCACGAATAATATAACTACCTGCAACAACCATATCAGAATCACGACACATGGAGATGGTTTTATCATTAACTCCCCCATCAACATTTATAAGAATATTTAAATGATAAGAATCAATTAAATCACGAACCTCGCGGATTTTATCTTTACTACTAGAAATAAATTCCTGTCCTCCCTCTCCCGGCTCAACACTCATAACAAGAATTAAATCAAGATATGGAAGATAAGGAATCAAACTAGACACTTTAGTATCAGGCTTAATTGCCAATCCACATTTAATAGAATAATCATGAATCAATTTCAAATCCTCTTCAATGTTTTCCAAAACCTCTACATGAAAAGTAATATACTCACAATTTAATTCTGCATAAAGAGGAATATATTTAGAAGGATTTGCAACCATTAGATGAACATCTAGTCGTTTAGAAGTATAATCAGAAATATGTCTCATTTCACGAAAAGGAAGAGTTTTATTAGAAACAAATTTTCCGTCCATAACATCAACATGAATAAAGTCTAAATCTGTATGATCTAAACGTATCAAATCATTTGGAATATTATGACTACTTAAAAAAGATGCACTAACTTTCATAAAATCCCTCCTTTATAAAATCTAAATAGTTTTGATATCTACTTTCTAATATTTCATGATTGGAAACAGCCTTTTTAACACAACATTCTCCCTCTTTTGTATGCATACAATCCTTATAAACACAAGGATAATTTTGAAATTCAATAAAGGAATCACGAATACTTTCTAAAGAATAATCTTTTAAATCTAAGGAAGAAAAACCTGGAGTATCAAACACTTTACCACCTTGGAATTCAAATAATTCGACAACTCTAGTCGTATGTTTTCCTCTTCCTAAAGCCAAAGAAACCTCTCCAACTTCCAAATTCCAATCAGGTTGAATACGATTTAATAAAGTACTCTTACCGGCACCCGTTTGTCCTGTAAAAACACTTGATTTTCCAACTAATAGTTTTTTGATATCATCTACTTGATCATTATAAACAACTTGATAACCTATTTTCTGGTAATATGCCAAAATATCTTCAATTGACTTCAATTCATGAGCATTCATTAAATCTTTTTTTGTAATACAAATAATAGGTTTTACATCATTCATTTCCATTAAGGAAATAAATTTATCCAGTAAATTTAATGAAAAATCTGGAACTTTTAAACTAGTAACCAAAAAAGCCTGATCAATATTACTAACTTTAGGTCTTTGAAAATAGTTTTTTCGAGGTAAAATATCTTCTATTATCTTCTTCTCTAGATTGAAAAAAACATAATCCCCCACAACAGGAAGGATATGTTTCTTTCGAAATAAACCTCTACATTTACAAGGATAAATTTTTCCATCATAACTTACATAATGCAAGTCACTACTAATTTTAATAATCTGTCCCTTCATAAATCCCCCTTAAAAAGAACTATTCTGTCTTTTCTCCGTCTGTTGTATTTTCCTGAGATGGAGCAGGCGTTGTTGGTGTTGTAGGTTTAACTTTAGGTTTAACAGCATATTTAACCGTTAAATTAGAACCTTGAGCAACAACTGTATCAGCCTTTCTAGATTGATAAGTAATCTTACCTTCAGCAACATATTCCGTTTCATCTTCTGTATAAGTACAATTCAATTCATTTTCATCACAAAATGCCCGAACATCATCTATAGAATATCCATCTGCAACAAAATCAGGGAATTTAGTCTCATTTGTTGATACATATAAAATGATACTATCTCCTTTTTTCAATTCAGTACCAACCTCAATACTTTGCTCAATGATCTCATCATCTTCATATTTTCTAGAATCATCTTCTGGATCCTTTTTCTTAACAGAAACAACAACACCTTTAGCCTCTAATTGTGCTTTAACTTCTGTTGCATTTTGTCCTTTATAATCTTCAATAGGAATCAATTCAATTCCAATAGATTTATAAATCTTAATAATCGTTCCTTGTTTAATACTGCGTCCAACTTCAGGATCAGTCTTAACAACTCGATTCTTTTCAACCGTTGAAGATTCAACAGTCTCAATCTTTGTATCAACCTCAAATCCTGCTTCTTGTAGTAACTTCTCACAAGAACTTACTTTTTTACCTTCACAATTAGGAACAGTAACTGCCTTAGTAGTCGTCATAGAAGGATACATGAAGAAAATAAAGAAAATAGCAATCAAAATAATAACAAAAATAACAGATAAAACAACAATTAATATTTTTCTAGTTTTTTGAGACTTTTCATCATCAACAAAATCACCATTATCATTTTCATTATCAGAATTCTTTTGAATATCTTCTTCTATTTCAGAAGAATTACTAATAACCTGTTCTGTCTCTTTTTCTTCAACTTCTTGTTCTTTCTCAACATTTTTCTTTTTTCCTTCATTTTCGTGTTCAGGATATTTATACTGATAAGGCTCTTCATCCATACGACTATCATCTAATGCCGTTAATAAATCCTCATGCATCTCACGAGCCGATTCATATCTATTTTTTGGATTCTTAGCAGTTGCACGACGAATAATATTTTCAATGCTTTGTGGAATAGCAGGATTATTTTCACGCAAACTTGGTAAAGGTTCTCTCATATGTTTTAATGCAATTTCAACAGCATTATCCCCTCGAAATGGTAAAGATCCACTTAATAATTCATAGAAAATAATACCCATAGAATAAATATCACTCTTAATAGTACATCCTTTTCCACTAGCCTGCTCTGGAGGTAAATAGTGAACAGAACCCATAACAGAATTAGTTTGAGTTAACTGTGTAGCATTCAAAGCCATCGCAATACCAAAATCAGTAATTTTAATTTGTCCATCATCTTTAATCATAATATTTTGAGGTTTTAAATCTCTATGAATAATATAAGAATCATGAGCATGAGCCATTCCAT
>CAMOQR010000021.1 GCA_946623125.1 uncultured Caryophanales bacterium
CTTATTTAAGATTAATTCATAATTCTAAAGATAATGTATCTCTATTAAGAGTAATTAATACTCCTAAAAGAGGAATTGGTTTAAAAACAATTGAAAACTTAACCAATAAAGCAGATGAATTAGGAATCAGTATATATGATGCAATTTCATCCGGTAAAGAATTAGAATTTAAAAATACCATAGAAAAATTAAAAGATATTTCTAATGATCTTACATTAACAGAATTAATTGATAAAGTACTAGATGCATCAGGAATGAAGCAAGAATTAGAAAGTGAAGATTCTCTAGAATCAGAAATAAGACTAGAAAACCTTGAAGAATTTAAATCTATTACAAAAACATTTGAAGAAAGAGAAGGCTTAATTTCTCTAGAAGACTTTTTACTTGAAATTAGTTTAATAAGTGATGTAGAAGAGTATAAAGATGATCCTAATAGAATTAGTTTAATGACAGTACATTCTGTAAAAGGACTTGAATTTAATCATGTGTTTGTAGTAGGAATGGAAGAAGGAATCTTCCCACATATGAATTCTTTAATGGAAAATAGTGAAGTAGAAGAAGAAAGAAGATTATGTTATGTAGCAATTACGAGAGCAAAAGATGATTTACACTTAATTAATGCAAGACGAAGAACATTATTTGGTAATGAACAAATCAATCCAGTAAGTAGATTCATTGGGGAGATTAGTAAAGATTTACTAGAAAGCAATGTAGAAGATGAAATTCCAAAACAACAAACGGAGAAATTAAAAGAAAGTGAAGTATTTAGAGAAGAAGAAGTAGATTATAAAGTAGGAGACTTTGTATATCACGAAACATTTGGAACTGGAAAAGTAGTAGAAGTTACGAATACTCTAGTAAGTGTTGCATTTAAACATCCACATGGAATTAAAAAACTAATGAAAAACCATAAGAAATTATCAAAAGTATAATTTCTTTTTTTTAAGAATTAAGTTATAATAAAAAAAAGAAGGTAGAAATATGAGAAAGTTATCAGGAAGAGAAAGAAAAGCAAGAATTATTATTATGCAATCCATGATGATTTTAATAGCCTTTATGGTAACAACAGTCATATTGTATAATGGAAAATTTATTCCAAACTATACATCTTTAGAAGAAGCAGTGAAAGAAACAACAAAGGGAGGAAAAATAGAACTATCTTATGAATATGAAACAGGGACATTTGTTTTTATAAAAAAAGGAAATAAAGATTTATATAACTATTATTATAAAAAAGATAACAAATGGTATAAAGGAAGTTCTATTAAAACAAAAAAATATAATATTAATGATGATTATTATGTACAAACCTATTATATAAAAAAACAAAACTATTATTTTATAAAAGTAAACTCAGGTGCTAAAGAGATAGAATCTTTATCAGATTCTATGGAAACAGAATTTAAAAAAATGAATTTATCTGATAAAAATGAAATTTATTTTGGTGATACCCAAAAAGATTTAACAAGAGATTACACAATAACCATTAACAAAGAAGAATTTTACTTACGTGATTATGATGAAAGAAAGGGACTATATCAATAGTTTCTTTTTCTTGAAATAATACAAGAATATGATATAATACAGACATAATTATATTATTTAGGAGGATTAAGATGAATAAAAATATAACACTTGTTATATTAGCAGCAGGTATGGGAAGTCGTTTCGGAGGTTTAAAACAAATTACACCTTTGGGACCAAATGATGAGTTTATAATTGATTACTCAGTATATGATGCAATAAAGGCAGGATTTAATAAAATCATTTTCTTAATTAAAGAAGAAAACTATGATATTTTTAAAGAAACAATTGGAGCAAGAGTAGAACCACATATCAAAGTAGAATACTGTTTCCAAAAAAATGATAATGTTCCATTATATAAGGAAGAATTAAAAAATAGACAAAAACCATTAGGCACAGCACATGCAATTCTTTGCTGTAAAGATAAAGTAAATGAACCATTTATGATTATTAATGCTGATGATTTTTACGGAAGAGATGCTTTTATAAAAGGTGCAGAATTCTTAAAACAAATTAAAGACGAAAAACCATATCCATATGGAATGATTGGATATTTAGTAAAAAATACAATTACAGAAAATGGTAGTGTAAAAAGAGGAGTATGCGAAGTAAAAGACTCTAACCTAATAAAAATAACAGAAAGCTCAGTAGGAAGAAATGAAGAAGGAAAAATAATTGCAACTCCATTAGATGAATCATTAGAATCATTTGAAGTTAATGAAGATGATACAGTATCAATGAATATGTTATTATTTACACCAAGTATTTTTAGCTTTATAGAAAATCATTTTGAAGAATTCCTAGAAAAAAATAAAAATAACTTAGAAAAATGTGAATATTTAATACCAGATATTTTATTTGATTCAATAAAAGAAGATTATGCAACTGCAAAAGTGATTAAAACCACTGCAACATGGTATGGAGTAACTTATAAAGAAGATGCAGAAGGTGTAAAAAAAGCCTTGAAGCAATTAGTAGAGGAAAAAGAATATCCAAATCATTTATGGGAAGAGTAACTGAGTTACTCTTTTTTTGATAAAAAAAAGAATTATAATTTAAAAAATGAACAACTTATTATAAAATAATAGTAGGTGATTTATTATGCAAGAAAGAATGAATGAATTAATAGATATTATCAATGAAGCAGATTATAATTATCATACATTAGATAATCCAACAATAACAGATCAAGAATACGATAAATATTTAAGAGAATTATTTGAAATAGAAGAAGAACATCCAGAATGGATTAGAGAAGATTCTCCAACTCAACATGCAGGTGGAAAAATTATAGAAGGATTTGAAAAAGTAACCCATAAAATTCCTATGATGTCATTAAGTGATGTTTTTTCAGAAAGTGAATTAATTGCCTTTGATGAAAGAATTCAAAAAGAAGGAATAAAACCACAATATATGTGTGAATTAAAAATCGATGGGTTATCAGTATCTTTATTATATGAAAAAGGGAAATTAGTAAGAGCAGCAACTAGAGGAGATGGAACAACAGGAGAAGATATTACACATAATGTGAAAACAATTAAAGTAATTCCATTAAAACTAAAAGAAGAGATTGATATTGAAGTTCGTGGAGAAATATTCATGAATAAAAAAACACTAGAAGAACTAAATGAAAAAAGAAAGAAAAGAAACGAACCTTTATTACAAAATTGTCGTAATGCTGCCGCAGGATCTATTCGTCAATTAGATTCTAAAATAGCCGCTGAAAGAAAACTTGATAATTTTATTTACCATTTACCAAATCCACTAGATTATGGACTAAAAACTCATGCAGAAGCAATTGATTATATGCATAAACTTGGCTTTAAAACCAATCCTAATAATCGCTTAGTAAATTCGATTCAAGAAGCCATTGAATTTATTCAAGAAAAAGGATCGATTCGACCAGACCTACCATATGACATAGATGGAGTAGTAATCAAAGTAAATAGTATTGAACAACAACAAAAATTAGGATATACCGCTAAATATCCAAAATGGGCAACTGCCTATAAATTTCCTGCAGAAGAAGTATTAACCAAATTAGAAGATATTATTTTTACAGTAGGAAGAACAGGACAAATAACCCCAAATGCTGTATTAGATCCTGTAATTGTTGCGGGGTCAACCATTTCAAGAGCAACTCTACATAACGAAGAATATGTAAAAGAAAAAGATTTAAAAATAGGAGACATTGTATCAATTAGAAAAGCAGGAGACGTAATTCCAGAAGTTGTAGAAGTAAAAAAAGAAAGAAGAACAGGAAAAGAAAAAGACTTTGTAATGATTACAGAATGTCCTATGTGTCATACTCCTTTAGTAAAGAAGGAAGGACAAGTGGATTATTATTGTCCAAACAATAAATGTCCAGCAAGACATATAGAAGGATTAATTCACTTTGTATCGCGTGATGCAATGAATATTGATGGACTAGGGGAAAGAATTATGGAAGATTTTTATAACTTCCATTTCATCGGAAATATTGCAGACATTTATTCTTTAAAACAACATGAAAAAGACCTAATAAGATTGGAAGGCTATGGAGATAAATCAGTATCAAATCTATTAGAATCCATTGAAAAATCAAAAGAAAATTCATTAGAAAGATTAATCTTTGGATTAGGGATTCCTCATGTAGGAGCAAAAACAGCAAAGATATTAGCCATGAAATTTGATACCATGGAAAACTTAGAAAACGCATCATTCAATGATTTAGTAAATATACCAGATATTGGAGAAACAATTGCTAAAAGTGTATTAAAATATTTAGAAGATAATCACAATAAAGGAATTATTGAAGAATTAAAAGAACTTGGAATTAATATGAAATATACAGGAGAAAGAGTAGAAGAAAAAGAAGAATTTTCTGGAAAAACCTTTGTCTTAACAGGATCTCTTGAAATATTTACAAGAGAAGAAGCAGAAGAAAAAATAGAACAACTAGGGGGAAAAACCTCATCTTCTGTATCGAAAAAAACATCAGCAGTAATTGTAGGAGCAAATCCAGGAAGTAAATATATAAAAGCACAAGAATTAGGAATTCCAATATGGACAGAAAAAGAATTTGAAGAGAAACTAAATCAGTAGAAAAACTTTACAAAAAGACGAAAATATGGTATAATATGAGCACATTAATGGGATAATAGGGGTGGTAAAATGAAAAACCAAAATGAAAATTATTCAAACAATCAAGAAAGTATGAACTTATCAAATAAAGAAAAAGAAATACTTGATTCTTATTTAGACGGAGAATATGAAATTCAAGAAGAAGTAGTAGATGAAGATAGAGAACCAGAAATAGAAGAATATAGTATTGTAGAAGATGAGATTCCAACAATTGAAGAAACACAAGAAGATTTTAATCATGATATGGAATTGAGTCAAACAAAAGGTAAGAAGAAAAAAGAAAAGAAAAAGAAAGAAAAAAACAAGAAAAAAGAATCAGAAAACATAGATGAATTTGATGAAGATAATACGAAAACAAAAAAATATAATAAATATTTAAATATTATTTTTATAGTATTAATTATTATTATTGCAATGATTACAACAGACATTATTGCAGTTAAAAAATTTGAAAAGGGACCTTTCTTTGCAATTCCACTACATACCTATAAAGATGGTGGCTCAAAAGCCTATTATGGACTTGGTTATAAAGTAATTAAATATAATCAGTTACAAGGTAGAAGAGATATGGTTATTGGTACATGGGCACTTAAATATAATAGTGATACAATTGAGGCAGAAGCAATTGACCTAGCCATTGAATTTACAGAAAATGAAAAAGATTCCTATGAAAAATACTATAAACAATTTATGAAAATATCTGGAGTATTATCAAATGTAAGTTTAAATGAAAATGCAATTACCATAAGTTATGTAGATGAAGATGGAAAATACTCATTAGATATCGTATGTAAAATGGCAACAGAAGTTGAAAAACTAAAAGATTTAGAAACAAATATAAGAGTAACAGCAATAGGTACTGTATCAGAATATGAATATAAATCTCCAGATAGACCAGCAACTCTATATTTAGATGGATGCTTTGCAGAACAATAAAAGGATAATAAGAAATTATTATCTTTTTTTTTGAAAAATAAGTAGAAATTATAAATATTTAACGATATCATTAATTTACTAAAGAAAAGATACGTGTTATAATAATGGAAGTTAAAGGAAGGAGTTTCTCTATGGAAGAAAAACTAACAAAAGAAGAGGTATTACACGTTGCCGATTTAGCAAGAATTTCTCTAACAGAAGAAGAAATTGAAAAATACCGAGTTGAATTAAAAAAACTATTAAATGATGTAGAAAAAATAAATGATGTAAAAGGATATGATGATGATATCTTAATCGCATGTTGGGAAGAAAACACAACATTAAGAAAAGATGAACCAGGAGAAATGCTTAATCCAAAAGAAGTAATTGGAAATGCCCCACGTCATAGTGGTAATTATATAGAAGTTCCTGTAGTAATTAGTGATGGAGAGGGTGCCTAGATGAAGTATTTAAATAAAGATATAAAAGAGATTAATAAATTATTAAAAAGTAAAAAGATTAAACCAATCGATTTAGTAGAAGAAGCATTTGAAAATATAGAAAAAAATAAAGATTTAAATGCCTATATTACATTAAATAAAGAAGAAGCAATAAAACAAGCAAAAAGCCTTGAAGATAAAGAAGTAGATAATTTATTATTTGGCCTACCAATTGCTGTAAAAGATAATATTGTAACAAAAGACTTAAGAACAACATGTGCCTCTCACATTTTAGATAACTTTATCCCAATCTATAATGCAACAGTTGTAGAAAAAATAAAAGCAAAAAACATGATTATTATTGGAAAAACAAATATGGATGAATTTGCAATGGGATCATCATCAAGAACCTCTTACTTTGGAGCACCAAAAAATCCTTGGAATCCTAAGAAAATATCAGGAGGATCATCAGGAGGATCTGCAACAACAATTGCAGCAAGGGATGTTTTATTTGCTCTAGGAAGTGATACTGGTGGATCAATTAGACAACCAGCATCTTATACAGGAATTGTTGGAATGAAACCAACTTATGGAAGAATTTCTAGATTTGGATTAGTTGCCTTTGCATCTAGCCTAGATCAAATTGGACCAATGACAAAAAATGTATATGAAAATGCCCTTTTATTAAATGCCCTTGTAGGAAAAGATGAAAAAGACTTAACATCTGTAAGAAGAGAAGAAGAAGACTTTACTAGATTCATTGGAAAAGATATAAAAGGAATGAAGATTGCTGTACCTAACTATTTTATGAGTGATATTGTATCTTCTGAAATAATAGATAAAGTAAAAGAAATCATAAAATTACTTGAGAAAAAAGGAGCAACAGTTGATTATGTAGATGTAAAATACTTAGAAAATGCAGTAACTCTTTACCAAATTATTGCTATGGGAGAAGCATCTTCTAATCTTGCAAGATTTGATGGAATACGTTATGGTCATTCTTATGAAAATCCAAAGAACATAGAAGATGTATATCTAAAAACACGTGCAGAAGGATTTGGAGAAGAAGTAAAAAGAAGAATCATGGTAGGATCATACTTATTAAGTGGAGAAAATGCAAAAGTATATTATAATAAAGCCTTATCAATCAGAGACGATATGAGAAAAGAATTTAAAAATGTATTTAAAAAATATGATTTAATGATAGGACCAACAACAACAACGACAGCATATAACTTAACAGATCCAATGGATGATCCTAGAAAATCATTTATGGATGATGTGTTAGTAATACCAGTAAATATGGCAGGACTACCAGGACTTAATTTACCAATAGGTTTTGATAAAAATAATATGCCAATTGGAATGCAAGTAATTGGAGATTCTTTTGAAGAAGCAAAGATTTATCATTTAGCAAGTTTTCTAGAAAAAGAACTAAATCTAGAATTAAATCCATTTGGAGGTGAAGAAGATGAGTAATTATATTCCAACAATCGGTGTAGAAGTACACGTAGAATTAAAAACTAAAACAAAAATCTTTTCGAATTCCATAAATGGATATGGAGAAATGGCAAATTCTCTAACAAATGTAATTGATTTAGCATATCCAGGAACCCTTCCAACTTTAAATGAAGAAGTAATTAATTTAGGAATCAAAGCCGCTACAATTTTAAATTGTAAAATAAGAAAAGTAATGCATTTTGATAGAAAAAATTACTTCTATCCAGATATTTCAAAAAACTATCAGATTACCCAAAATGCAACACCAATTGGATATGATGGATATGTTGAAATTACAAAAGAAAATGGAGAAAAGAAAAAAATATACATTGAAGAAATGCATATAGAAGAAGATACATGTAAAAGTGCTCATAGAGGAACAAAAACTCTTCTAGATTTTAATAGAGCAGGAGTTCCTTTAATAGAGATTGTTACAAAGCCATGTATCTCATCCGGAGAAGAAACAAAACTATATCTCGAAAAATTAAGAGAATTATTATCATATGGAGATATCAGTGACTGTAAAATAGAAGAAGGATCTATGAGAGCAGATGTAAATGTATCTATTCGTAAGAATGAATCAGACCCACTTGGAACAAAAGCAGAGATTAAGAATATTGGATCCATTTCAAATGCTAAACTAGGTGTAGAAAAAGAAATAGAAAGACAAACAAAACTATATGAAAATGGAGAAACCTTCTTACCACAAACAAGAAGATTTGATGATAAATTAAATGATACTGTACTAATGAGAGTAAAAGAAACAGGTAATGATTATCGCTATTTCCCAGAACCAGATATTCCATTTGTAGTATTAACAGATGAAATGATTGAGAATGCTAGAAAAACAATTCCAATGTTACCAGATGAAAGAAGAAAAAAATATTTAGAACTTGGTGTATCTGAGATTAATACAAAAAAATTAATTCAAAATAGAAGCCTAAGTGACTACTTCAACACTTTATTAGAAGAAAAAACCAATCATCAAGTTGCAAGTAATTTATTATTAGGAGATATTTCAGCCTACTTAAATAAAAATGAAAAAGATATTACAGAAACAACCCTTACAAAAGAAAGAATGTTAGAATTAATAGAATTACTTGAGAACAATACATTAACTAGTAAAAACTTAAAAGAAATAATAAATGAAATTCTAGAAAGTACAGAAACGATTAAAGAAATCATGAAGAAAAATGGAATTGAAAATATAACAGATGATACCGAAATTAGAAATATTATTCAAAAAATAATAAAAGAGAATCCTGAAAGTGTAAATGATTATAAAAATGGCCATGATAGAGCAATAAAATTCTTAATGGGACAAGTTATGAAAGAAACAAAAGGAAAAGCAAACCCAAAAATGGCAATGGATATTTTAACAGAGGAATTAAAGTAGAAAGTTGAAAAAGCAAAAAGCATAGTGTATAATGAATTATATTAGGATGTGAAAATATGGAATTTATAAAAAAGAATAAAAGTATTATTTTGGCAGTAGCGATATTAATAGCCGTTATAGCAGCAATATTTATTGTAAAAGACACAATTATGTTTGATGAAAATGAAGCAATTTACGGAAATCGATTAGAAGGAATTGATAAAGTAAAAATATCAGGAGAAGAAAAAGCAAAAATTAAAGATAGTCTGAAAGAACAATCTAAAAAAGTAGAGATCAGATTATCAGGAAAAGTAATTAATGTAATTGTAGAAACCATCCCTGAATTATCCTTAGAAGATGCCAAAAAAATGGGAGATAAAGTTTTAGAATGCTTATCAGAAGATGAAAAAAATTATTATGATATTCAAATGTTAATTGATAACAGTGAAAACAAAGATCAATATCCAATCATCGGATATAAACATAAATCTAGAGGAGCATTTACTTGGACAAGAGATAGGGAAAAAACGGAGAGTTAATATGAAAAAAAGACTACTAATTATTATTCCTTTAATAATTGCAACAATCACTTTTGTCTTTGTATACAAGTATTACAATAAAGAAGATAAAAACACAACTTTAACAGTAACAGAAAAAAGATGGGTAGAACAAAACTCAGACAAAGAATTTGATTTTGAAATTGTAAATGACTATCCACTATATGCTTTAAATGGAACAGGAGTAATTTTTGACTTTATTAAAGATTTTGAAGAAACAATAGGAATTGAATTTAATAAAATATCCTACTTAAAAAATCAAGAACCTACAACAAATGGATTTAGAATCAGAATATTAAACAATGATGATAAATTAAGTAAAAATGACTTATTCTTATTCAGTGATAACTATGTTGTTGTGGGAAAAGAATATGTAAGAATTAGTCATATCACAGATATGAAAAACATTCAATTTGGTGTATTAAAAGAAGATGCTGATGAAGTAAGCTACTACTTAAAAGGTGGTACTAATATTTCCTATAATTCATATGAAGATATAACAAAACTATATGAAGCATTAGATAATAATGAAGTTAATATGATTGTAGTACCAAATATTATGTATTTAGATAAAACAATTCAAAAAGAACAATATTATATTAACTATTATTTAACAGAAATAAAAAAACAAATAGTTTTAACATTAAGCAAACAAGATAAACAATTAAATACGATTGTTACAAAATACTATAATAAATGGAGACAAACAAAATATATAAAAGAATATAATAGTGAATATTTAAGCTACTACTTAGAAAATAATAAATTAGATGCCAAAACAAAAGCAACTTTAGTTTCCAAAAATTATGTATATGGATATGTAGAAAATTTACCATATGAAAAAAATGTAAATGGAAAAGTCGAAGGAATAGCAGGAGAATATATTGATCGTATTTCAAGACTTACTGATATAAACTTTAAATATAAAAAATATAAAAGCATTAAAGAATTAGAAAAAGCAATTGATAAAGGAGAAATTGATGTATATTTTGATTATTATAATTATAATAATGATAAATATCTACCAACAATATCAACCTTTATTGAAGACTTTGTAGTACTTGGAAGACAAGAGGATAATCATATTGTAAATTCTTTTGAAAGTCTAAAGAATCAGGAAATTGTAATGCTAGGAAATGATGCTTTATATAGTTACTTTAAAAGTAATTCAAGAGCAAAAATTAAAGTATACAATTCTATTGATGAAATGGTTAAAAATGCTGAAGATCGTTTAATTATTGTAGATAATGAAATCTATACTTATTATCAAAATGATAAATTTAAAAAATTAAAATTAATCTATAAAGATAATATGATGAATGATTATAAATTTATGGTAAAAAATAATAATGAAGCATTTTATGATTTATTCAATTATATTATTAATACGAATTCATATTATAATTATCGTAATTCAGGTATTGAAAATTTAAATGCATCAATTCTAGAAGATTCTACATTTGAACAAGTATACACAATTGTCTTAATAATTATCTTTACTCCAATCATTATTGGAGGAATATTCTACTTATTCTTAAAGAAGAAAAACCAAAAGAAAAAAGTAAAAATAACTGATAGACATAAATATACAGATATGTTAACATCACTTAAAAATAGAAATTATTTAAATGCTAAAATGCCAGAATGGGAAGATTGTGATGTATTCCCACAATCAATCGTAATGGTAGATTTAAATAACGTTAAGTATGTTAATGATAACTATGGACATGAAGAAGGAGATCAATTAATCATACGTGCTGCAGGAATACTTGTAAATACACAACTAGAAAATAGTGAAATCATTAGAACAGATGGAAATGAATTTCTAATATATCTTGTAGGATATAGTGAAAGACAAATTAGTACTTATACAAAGAAATTATCAAAAGAAATGAAAAACTTACCACATGAATTTGGAGCAGCAGTAGGTTACAGTATGATAACAGATAGTATAAAGACACTAGATGATGCAATAAATGAAGCAACACTTGAAATGATTACAAACAAAGAAGAATATAAATAAAAGGTGAATTATGGAAAAAGCAAGAGACTTTATAATAAAAATATTCGGATACTTAAAAAAAACAGAGATGAGAATATTTCCAGGACAACTTGCTTTTTTTATTGTCTTAACAATTATTCCCATCATTGCATTAATTGTAACAATATGTGCAGCCTTATCCATTTCGATAGAAACAATTCATATTGCAATTAATAAATCCATACCTTCAACACTTGCAGAAATATTAAATAATATTATAGTAGGAGAAGGAATTAATTTTAATGTAATCATATTCTATTTTTCAGCACTTCTTTTAGCATCTAATGGAACTTATTCTATGATTAATATCTCAAATGAAATATACAAGATTGAACCAAGGAATATTATTAGTAGAAGGATAAAAGCAATTGTAATGATATTTATCATAGTTGGAGTATTATTATTCTTATTTGCTGTTCCAATATTCGGAGCAACCGTATCAGAAATTATATTACAAATAACGGGAAGTAATACCATAATATTAGTAGCACATAATATACTAAGTTTATTAAAATACCCAATTATTTTACTGATATTATTCTTAAACATGAAGTTAATATATGTAACTGCACCAGATGAAGAAATACCATCATCAACAACAAATGAAGGATCTATTTTTGCATCCCTTGGATGGATATTATCAACGGAACTATTTTCTTTTTATTTAGAAAAGTTTGGAAACTATGATGTGTTTTATGGAAGTATTTCCAATATATTAGTATTATTATTATGGATATATTTATTATCCTATATATTTGTACTTGGAATGGTAATTAATGCCAGTGTATATAAAGAGGACCTACAGTAGGAACTCTTTTTTTATAAGGATTGAAAAAGAATATAGATAATGATATAATGTTTAATGAGGTAATTTAGCAATGAAAAGAATAAAAAATGGAATGAATGTGTTCATAAATACCATGAAAAAAAATATTAAAAAAGCAAAAGAAGAACACATAATTAAAAACTATTTCAAAGAAAATCAATTGTTCGTAACATTTGTAATTACATGTGTAATAAATTCAACCTTATTACGTTTCTTTTGTATGCATTCA
Source organism: uncultured Caryophanales bacterium (assembly GCA_946623125.1). Lineage (GTDB taxonomy): Bacteria > Bacillota_I > Bacilli_A > RF39 > UBA660 > UBA3789. Next base: position 12,531 of record CAMOQR010000021.1, read on the forward strand.
TTAGAAAACTTCTTATCTTGGAAAGCAATCCTTGCAGATTTATCGATTGTGACTCTTGCAGGAGCATTTTCCTATTTATTAAAACCTAAAAATAGATTTACTTATCTAATATCTTTTAATATATTTTTTACTGCAATCTGTATAATCAATTCTGTGTATTATACATTTTATACCTCTTTTGCATCGATATCCATGTTATCTCTAACACAATATATAGGAGATGTCGGAGACGCCGTTGTTGAAAATGTATTACAATTAAAGGATATGGTATATATTATTGGACCAATTATATTAACAGTAGTACATTTTAGATTAAAACGAAAAAACTATTATAAAAAAGTAGATTTAAAAACAGATCGTAAAAAAAAGACCATAAAAACCCTATCTTTTGCAGGAACATTAGCCATTATATTTTTACTTACTATGTCATCTCTTGATATATCAAGGTTTTTAAAACAATGGAATAAAGAGTACATTGTTATGAGATTTGGTATTTATGTATATCAATTTAATGATGTTTTAACATCGATTCAACCAAAAATTAATTCTATGTTTGGATATGATAAAGCAAATAAAGAGTTTAGTGATTACTTTCTAGAAGAAAAACCAAACTATGAAAATGAATATACAAATATTTTTAAAGGAAAAAATGTCATTGTAATTCATGCAGAAAGTATGATGACAAATGCTATGGACTTAAGTTTTCATGACGAAGAATTAACACCAAACTTAAACCGACTAGCAAGAGAAGGAATGTTTTTTTCTAATTTCTATTCTCAAGTAAGTGTGGGAACAAGTAGTGATTCAGAATTTACTTTTAATACATCTCTTATGCCAACAAAAAGTGGTACTGCATTTGTATCATATGCAGATCGAACTTATATCACAATTCCAAAAATGTTAAAAGAACAAGGCTATTATACCTTCAGTATGCATGCAAATAATGCAGATTTTTGGAATAGAAGAAACATGTATAATAGTATCGGATATGATAAATTCTTTAGTAAAACAAACTATAATGTTGAAAAAGAAAATGTAATCGGATTAGGATTATCTGATAAAGAATTCTTTGCTCAATCCATCAAAAAGATAAAGAAGATAAGTGAAGAAAAAGATAAATGGTATGGATTGTTAATTATGCTATCCAATCATACTCCATTCTCAGATGTAGATAAATATGGAGAATATAATGTAGATATCAAAGAAACCATTACACACGAAGATGGAACAGAAGAAGAGGTAACCTATCCATATATGGAAGGAACAAAACTAGGAAATTACTTTAAATCAATTCATTATGCCGATAGTGCATTAGGGGAGTTTGTGGCAGGACTAGAAGAAGAAGGATTATTAGAAAATACCGTTATTGTATTATATGGAGATCATGATGCTAGACTTCCTAGAAAAGACTATGATAGACTATATAACTATAATATGGAAACTCACGAAGTATATGAAGAAAATGATGAAAACTATAAAGAATATGATGCTTATCAATATGAATTAGGAAGAAAAGTTCCATTCATAATATGGACAAAAGATATGCAAGGATCAAATCTAAATCAAACAGTTACAAATGTAATGGGAATGTATGATGTACAACCAACACTTGGAAATATGTTTGGATTTAAAAATCAATATGCTTTAGGAAATGATATTTTCCAAATAAAAGATAAAAATATTGTTGCATTCCCAAATGGAAACTGGGTAACTAATAATGTCTACTATAACAGTCAAAAAGCAGCATATTTATCATTAAGTGATCAACCAATCACAGAAGATGAAATAACATATAATACAGAATATACGAACAAACTATTAGACGTATCAAACAATATCATAACTTTTGATTTACTAAATAAAGAAAAAAATATGAGAATAGAGAAAGAGAATGAGGGATGATATGAGATTAAAAAAGAAAGTGAAACAAAGATTATTAACCATAATAATTGTTATATTAGTACTAGTAGTTGGAATACTTATATGGAAAAGTATTCATCCAAAAGAAAAAGAAGTAAAAGAAGTAAAAGTAGTTAGTAAAATTGATAAATATGGTTATAATTTAAAAGAAAATAAAACAACGACATATAAAAGTATGTTTAAAGAATTAGAAGATATTTTAAATGCCAAAGAAGTAGATGAAGAAAAATATGCATCTAAAATAGCAGAAATGTTTATTTATGATTTTTATTCCCTAGAAGATAAAACTGCAAAAACAGATATTGGAGGAGTAGAATTTATCTATAATGATATATTAGAAAATTTCCTACAAAATGCACAAAATACATATTATAAATATGTAGAAAATAATATATATGGAAATAGAAATCAAAAATTACCAGTAGTAAAAGATATTGAAATAACAAATATTGAAAAATCTCCATATGCCTACCGAGATAAGACAGATGAAAATGCATATAAAATTAGCCTATCATGGGATTATACCAGTACAGATTTTTCTAATTATCAAAAAACAGCAACAATAGTATTAATACATGATGATATTAAACTAAGTATTGTAGAACTACAAAAATAAAGATTATTGAAAAATAATCTTTTTTTATTAAATAAATAAAAAAATTTTTTATAATTAATCAGTTGCTATGTTATACTTAAATTGTAGGATGTGGTTTTTATGAGGTTATTAGAATCATTTCATGGTTCTTATGTGAATGCGGCATCAGCATCTACGATGTTGGATATTTCTACAATTTTAGAAGGATGTTCTGAAGTGGAAAATGAAGCAAATCATATTAGTGAATACGTAAATAAAATAGCAGATATTTCTTCATCAATGAATAAAGATAATTTTTCGATTAATGGAGAAACTGTTTACAAATTGGTAGACGATTATTGTACTCAAATGAATGATGTTGAAGTACAAATTATGTCAATGGTAGAACAAATACGTGCCGCAGTTGAAGCACAATATAATAAGATACAAGAACAATTAAATTACGAGGCACAAGTTAAAAATAACAATGAGTATAATAAAAGAAAAGGAAAGTGATTCAAATGATTGATAAGTATTTACCTGTGGGTAGTGTTGTTTTACTGAAAGAAGCAACAAGACCTGTTATTATTATTGGTTACACTGTTGTAGAAGATGGAAGTAATCAAGTTTGGGATTATTTAGGATGTGTTTATCCAATTGGTGTTGTTGGAAGAGATAAGAACTTACTTTTTCAAAAAGAACAAATTGATAAGGTAATTTTTACTGGATATTCTGATGAAGAAGGAAAAAAGTTTTTAGATAATTTAGACAAAACGATTGAAAATATGAAAATAACAGTTTAGAAAATAATGATGATGGCTAGTTGCTTTCCTATTTTGATGATTCAAGATTAGAATTTTATATTTATTACAAGAAAGCAAGGAATCTAAGAAAATCAGCAATAATAAAATAGAAAAACAGGTGATTTGTAATATGGGCAGTTTAATTTATAATGGAAGTGTGGTAAATGAGGCAGTTGGGAACATCTCTTTAGTTAGTGATGAATTTCACTTATTATCAGACCCAATTAGAACGTCAACAAATAAAATTATATCTGCGAAAGGGTTTGACAGATTTATTGGTAGTTTATCTAGTACTACATTTAGTGAACAAGTGGAACATTGTGAGGAATTAGTGAATGAACTTGTAAATAAAATTAGACAAATTCAGGTTCAGATTTTGGCATATAGTGAAAACAAAAATGATATTAATCAGTTTTTAGATACATTATCTAGAAAAGATTATAATTCATTAGATTTATCATCTATTGATTCGTTTATTCCTTTCAGTAAAAAAGCAGAGTTGTTTGTTGGAGGTGTAGGCTCATCTGCTGCAGCTCTAGGACTTGGATTGACAGAGGGAGTTTTAGATTTTGTTGAAACAGGTGCTGATTTAATAACATTAGGGGATACTTTATTAGCCTCAATATTTACAAAAACATATGATATTTTTACGGGAAATGATCTTACTGGTAAGATGTGGGAGGATACAAAGGCAAAAGTATCTGCAAAACAAGTAGAAAGTATTTTTAATCGTTTTTATACCGATAATGATATTGGAAGAAGCATAAAGGAAAATGCTTATGGTTTTGATACGATTAGAGGAATAAGCAAAGGACTAGGATATTCTGCCGGTGTTATTGGTTTAACTGCCCTAACAGGAGGACTAGCAGGTGGTGCGATTGGTGCTACTGGATCTATTGGTGCAGGGCAACTCGGATTAACAGCCGGATTAATGGGATTCTCTAATGGAACAGAAGAGGCCTGGGCAGATGGTGCATCTACAGCAAAAGGACTTTTTTATGGGGCAGCCTCTGGTGCATGGGAAGGACTACAATGGTATGCAGGAGCAAAGATTAATCAGTATGGTGGAGTAGGAGATAGAGTAGCAGAAGGATTATTTAAGGGAGCCGAAGCAGGAGTTTATACAAGAATTGGTATGGATACGGTAGACTCTGGTCTTGAAGGTTTTGTACAGCCAGCCCTAAAAATGATTTATAAAGACTATGGAGAAGGAACCATTCTATCGAAATATAAAACAGCCTTTGAAGAAGCAGGAGGATGGGAAAATGTTCGTACTCAGGCTATCATGGGTGCCATTGGATCAGCAATAGGGGAATATAGTGGAGCACGTAAATTATTGAAAGAAAGCGAGAATTATTCCAACATGAGTTCTGATAATATATTTTTATCCGATATTGAAGAAGATATGGTTAATAGATCAGTAATAGGTGATTCATCATTTGTAGAATTGGCAGATTCTTCTCAGAAAACGGCTTTAGAGGAGGCAAAAAAACAAGCAATAGAAGATTTAGATGCTTATCGAAAAGTAAATGGTATTTTTACAAGTAATCCAAATCGCGTGATAAACCCGGCGGAGCAAAGTTTGATGAAGAGAATATCTGATTTAGATGCACAAATAAAACAAATTGATTCACCTCATATTAATAATGTGATAAGCGTGGAACAAGCACAGGCTGATTTGGATGCTTATCGAAAAGTAAATAAGATTTTTGTTGGTGATCCTAATCGTGTTATAAGTCCTGCAGAACAATATTTAATTAATCGATTGAATTCTGCTAAAAATATTCAATTAGATGCGGATTTAAAAGCAAAACAAGTCTTTTTGCATAAAAATGTTTCTCAAAAAACATATGAACATGTTTCTCCTTCTTATCAAAGAAAAGTTGTTAATGCCATTAATCAACAAATTAGTGAAAATGGATCTGCAAAATGTCATTTTACTTCGACGAAACGGCTTACATCTGGTATGTTAGAGCAAATTTCTGATTTAGATAAATTACAAGTTCGTATTTATGGTGGATTTGCCGATTTTGATGGTAATTATAAAGAGGCATATAAGAGTTTACATTATCTAGATAGAATTACTTATACAGGAAAAGAAGCCTTAGGTATTTTGAAAAGAATTGAGCAGATGGAAACTCGTATTGATATGTCTTTACCTCCTACTGAGAGAGCAAAGCAAATATATGAAATTGTAAGTAATGAGTATTCGTATTCTTATCGATCTATAAAACCAAAAAAAGTTCAAGATCAATGGGTTAATGAAATAATTACTTATTCTGATGGTAGTATTAATACTAAAGGACATAAAATAACTGCAAGTCTTCGTGGACTTACAAGTTCTAATGCACTTGGTGAGGAAGGATTAGTTTGTGCTGGATACGCACAATTATACAAAGAACTATGTAATCGTGCGGATTTACAATGTGATTATGTTCATGGAACGGCTGTTCTGCCAAGTGGAAAAACTGGTGGACATGCATGGAATATTGTCATTGGTACTAATGGTGAGGCTATTCCTGTTGATTGTACTTGGCATTCGAGCAGCGGTGCAGATTGGTTTGGAAAAAGTACTAAGTTTGATATGCAACATATTGCTAAAAGTCATGAAACTTTTAAAAATTATAGTCCTTTTTCTGGAAATAGCATTGGTACTATTCAACAAATGATTCAAATGATTGATCAAAGTAAAGGAAATGGGCAGGGGCTAAGACAGATGATTGGTTATTTAGTTACCGGAGATGATAAAGCCTTTACTAGAAATAATGGAGTTCGATCAATGTCTAATCAGATTTCAATTAGTGATATTCGTACCTTTCTTGAAAACATGCCACGTGAGCAGAGAGTTAAGGCTTATATGAATTATATAAAACAGGCAACTTATCAATCAATGAGTCCTCAGGAGGCCGCAAATGCATTTTCTAATTTTCTAAAAACAGGTAAATTTTCAGTATTGCCTTCAAAATATGGTATTAGACCATTGGCAAATTATTATCTATCTAAACAGGATTTTAAATTATATGTAAATAGTATAAACGGAGGTGTATAAAATGTTGAATATTAAAAATACGAAAATAATAAGTTTTCTTGAAAATTATTTTCAAAAAAATATTCGGGATATTTCAGATGATGATATTGGTAAGGTTCAAAAAATTTCAATTTCAGGTTCTGACGTGAATAATCAATTACAATGGAATAAAGATGATTTGTCTATTTTTTCTAATCTTCAATATATTAATGTTGTTGACTCTATGATTTATGAAAGAGATATAGATATTCTTTGTTCTATTCCCAATATTCGATTTACTCGTTGTGCGTTTCAGTCAGAAGATGATTTATCAAAGTTGACTAATACTTTATCATTAGAATTCTATAATTGTTATTTTGCAAGATACTCTTTTTTACATAATTTATCTCAGTTGCAATTATTATCTATTATTAAACCAGAGTCTGAGGCTATGATAGATTGTTCTAGCCTTTCTAATTATTCTAATTTACAGTCTTTAGATTTACAATTTTGTAAAATAAACCATTTTTCAGATATTCAAAACTGTAAAGAATTAATACAATTATCGTTGATTGGAACTGAATTAAGTGATGATTACGCAGATATTTTTGAAAAACTTCCTAATTTAAAAGATTTATTTATTAATGATAAATATTTAGTTTCAGATAGAGATAATATCAATGTTCATTCTGATTATAGTGAATTTTTATTTGATGATGATGATAATCAAAACGAAGATTTTAATCAAAAAGTTTTTTAAAAAAATATTTTATTACGAAATTATTTTCTATTAATCCAATTGATAATGGATAACGATGTAAAAAATTACTATTTAAAAAATGTTCAGAAAGAGGATATTCATGATAAACCATACAATATGGAATATAATATTATAAAAGAATCATCCAATAAATTTTAGAACCTAGTATAGTAACGGAATAAATGATTCATTCCATATATAAAAAAATTTAGTTATACATGTGCATATAATGTAAAATTAAAATATAAAGAAAATGGTGCGGTTGAGATTTTAATAAAGAAAAAAAGATTATTGAAAAATAATCTTTTTTTCTTTATTCATCATCATTTTTATTAGATGTATCTTCATCATCATTCTTTGGTGGAGTAGAAGGATTATCATTTTCTTTAGGTGTATCATCTTTCGTTTTATCCTCATCTTCATCATCATC
>CAMOQR010000022.1 GCA_946623125.1 uncultured Caryophanales bacterium
CCAACATCATACATTTCAACAATATTTGGATGTGCTAAACTAGATGCAGATAATGCTTCTCTTTGAAAACGTCTAACAAACTTTTCATCACTAGATAAATCTCCACGTAAAACCTTGATAGCAACATTTCGATCAAGAATCATATCATGGCCAAGATAAACATTTGCCATACCACCTTCACCAATTGACCGAATAATTTCATAACGATCATTTATCTTTTGCCCCTTTGTTATCACTTATCTTCACCTTCTTCAAAACGTACTAAATACGCAACCGAAATATTATCAGTTCCTCCCCTGTTATTAGCCTTTCGAACTAATTTTAGCACTTTATCTTCAACAGAACCTTCTCCAAGTAAAACCTTTTCAATTTGTTCTCGATCTAACATTCCAGTTAAACCATCACTAGATAATAAGATTTCAGAAATATCCATATCACAATCAAAAATATCAACATCAACCTCAACAGATGCACCTAGTGCCTTCATTAAAACATTTTTCTTAGGATGAACTGATGCTTCTTCCTTCGTAAGTTCACCAGCACTTACAAGTAAATTAACAAGAGTATGATCATAAGTAACTTTATGTAAATTTCCATCTTTCATGACAAAACCACTAGAATCACCGACATTTCCAAACAATAAGAACTTATCAGTTAAAACCGCCATAACTAAAGTAGTACCCATTCCTTTACTCTCTGGATGTTCTTTCTCATGTTGAAAAATTAAAGAATTAATTTCATTTACCGCATCACGAATCCAATTAACAGCATCAACTTTACTCATATTACGAAAAGTTTCTTTAAAATGTTTTCCTAAATATCCAATTGCAATAGAGGAAGCAACCTCCCCAGCAGAATGACCACCCATACCATCTGCAATTGCCATCAAATAATTATTTTCATCATTACTAACGATAATGACACTATCTTCATTATGATCTCGAACCTTCCCAGCATCCGTTAAATAAAAAGTTTTCATAAATCCTCCTTTATACTTCTAAGTTGTCCACAAGCAGCATTGATATTACCACCAAATTCTCTCCGAATTGTTACATTAATATGATTCTTCTTAAGTATATCATAAAATTTCATAATTTGAATAGTATTTGTTCTTTTAAAATCAATATTATTCGTCTCATTATAAGGAATTAAATTGATATAACAATTCATATCTTTCACAAGATTAGATAATTGAATAGCATTTTCTTCTGAATCATTTATCCCCTTTAATAAGATATATTCAAAAGTAATTCTACGATTCGTTTTTTGAAAATAATACTTTAAAGCATCAAATACCTCTTCAAGAGGATAAACCTTATTAATTGGCATAATTTGATTACGAATTTCATTATTAGGAGCATGCAAACTTACCGCCAAATTAACTTGTAATGGGAAATCACTAAATTCAAGAATTTTTGGAACTAATCCACAGGTACTTACTGTAATATGTCTAGCACCTATAGCCAATCCTTTAGGATGATTGATAATTTGAAAAAAATGAATTAAATTTTGATAATTATCAAATGGTTCTCCAATCCCCATCACAACAACATGACTAATTCTCTCACCAAGTAATTCTTCAATCATTAAAATTTGTAAAACCATCTCATAAGTTTCCAAATTACGAACCTTTTTTCTTCTGCCAGACTCACAAAAACGACATCCCATATTACAACCAACTTGAGAAGAAACACAAACACTTTTTCCATAATCATGCTTCATTAAAACCGCTTCAACATGTTCCCCATCATATAACTCAAATAAATACTTACAAACATCTTCCTCTTCTTGCTTATCAACAATTTGAATCCTATCAATAGAAAAAGAACTTTTTAATAATTGAATCATATCATGAGAAAGATTACTCATCTCATCAAAAGTCTTAACTCTTTTATCATATAACCAAAGAAATAATTGCAAAGCATGAAATTTCTTTGATCCATTTGCAAGAAAAAATTCTTCTAATTCGTCTAATGTATAATTATATATATTTTGCATATAATCACTTCCAAACAATTATTATATCATAATACAACAAAAGATAATCTACTCAATTGGATTATCTATTTTTGTAACTTTACCAAACATTTCATAAGATAGATCAATCGTCAAAGATTGACAAGTTGGATGATACTGGCAAAAAGAATTTAAAGAATAAGAAATACCTGTAATAGTATTAGAATCTGAATGAAGAACAATTTCGTTCGCAATATCATCATAATCAGTATCTAATCCATACAATATCTTGTTTAATGTATTACTAGATATCAAGAAACGATAATCAATCTTATTATCATTTAAATCAGTCTTTGAAACAAATGTTGCATTCTTCATTATTTCATCAATATTAGAAACTAAAACAAATTCAGAAAATATAACTGGATTATCAACTTTAGCCCAAATACCATTATGAATAAAATAAGAGTTTTCATTACGATAATAATCATTATTATTATATTTGAAAGATTCTACATCTTGATTTTTTTTACCATAATAATCATGCATGATACCATCAACATTTATTTTATAATCATAATAAAAATTTTCTTGAAAAAGAGAAGAGGTATCAATTCCTGTCTTTTTTCCTTTTTCATACTCTTGAACTAATGCATTTTTATCACCAGAAAAATGAATAAATAAAAACAAAAGCAAGAAAAACACCAAGTAAAATCCAAAAAACAATATTGGATTATTCTTTCTATCTTTAAATAATTCACGAATATTTTCTAATTTATTTTTCACTATTGAAACACCTTACCTAAAAGACTCTCAGAAGATACTCCATTAAGATAACTAGATGCTAACATTCTTTTCTTACCAAAAGGTTTTATTTCTGTTATAAGAATAGCACCATCTAAAGTCTTTACAACAATTCCTTTCTTAGTAACATCAACAATCTCTCCAAAACTACCAGAATACGTTTTAGAAAGAATCTCACTAGCGTAAAATTTCATTTCTAATCCATCTAAAATTGCATTAGCAGAAGGAATTGGAGACAATCCTCGAATTAAATTAAAAACTTCCCTACTTGTTTTAGAAAAATCAACATGTTCTTCTTCTCTTTTAATATTATAGGCAAAAGTAGCATCTTCTTCTTTCTGTTTCTCACGCCTTGCAGTACCATCTAAAATACTTGGTAAAGTCTCTAATAATAACTTTTCTCCTGCAACGCTTAACTTGTCATGAAGAGACTCCAAATTATCCGAATCAAGAATTGGAACTTCAACTTTAGAAATCATATCCCCAGTATCCATTTTAGTATCCATATACATAATAGTAACCCCAGTTACTCTATAATCATCTATAATGGCCTTATGAATAGGAGCCCCACCTCTTAATTTTGGTAATAATGATGCATGAACATTAATACAACCATATTTAGGATAATCTAAAATCTCTTTAGGAATAATTTGTCCATAAGCACAAGTAATAATTATATCTGGATTAAGTTTTAAGACATCATCAAAATCCTCACGTATCCTAATTGGTTGTAAAACAGGAATCTGATACTTTAAAGCCAACTCTTTTACAGGAGTAGGAACCAATATTTGATGTCTTCCAACTCTTTTATCTGGTTGACTAACAACCCCAACAATATTATCATGATACTGATCAATCAATCCTTGTAAAACTCCCACTGCAAAATCAGGAGTACCCATAAAAACTATTCTCATATTAAATCCCCCTAAGAACAAAAAATATACTTATTATTATACCAAATGATATAAATAATGAACCACAAACAATTAAAAAAGATGCAACACCAGAAGCATTTAATAACTCACTATCATGAGATACCTCTTCTTTTTTAGGAACTTTTTCAACAGAATGATCCCCTCTTTTTTTAGTTTCCTGATTAGGAAAATAAAAAGATACCAACTGAATATCAGAAAAAGATACATTTCCATGAAATGGAATTGTACTATTTCTTGGAGATAAAATTCGATCTGCCGCATTATATACATCCTTATAATCCCACTCATAAGAATCTAAACTTGAATTAGTAGAAAACAATTTTCTTGGAACAAATAATAAACTAACTCTTTTAGAAACACTATTCAAATATTTCCATTCATTTTGTACAACTCTTAAAACAAAATTCTGATCATTTTCAGAAAATAAATTAAGATTCATAAACCTTTTCAAATCCTCAATACAAGAAGAATAATTTGGTATCAAATAATCATCTATACTAGCCTTTTTCAACACCAAATCATTTAGTAATAAATTAGAAAAGAAACCTGGTGCCATAGTAGAATAATAACATCCCATTACAAAATCATCCGTAAAATAAGTTGTTTTATCATGAAAATCTTTCAAAAGAAGCTCTGAAGTTTGATGTTTATCAAAAAGTTTTTGAAGATTCATCATATCCTGATAATAGTTTTGATAATTACCAGAATCAAATCCATGTTCATAAATATACCCTTCATATGCAGTAGGAAAACCATGAATGTAATAGCCATCAACAATATACTTTTGATAAATATATGAAATAATTGCTTTTTTACCCTCTTCTGAAGAAGGATCTTTAATATCTAATAAAACAGAAACCATATTGCAAAGTAACTGATGAATTCCAAACATTATATCATCAAAATCATTTAATTTACGATATAATTTTTCAACTTGATCAATATAATCTTGAAATAAATAATGATCATCAACAATAACTTTATATTTAAAAATAGAATCATAAAAAATATAAAGAGCCAAATTATCTTTTACATAATTTTGATATTCTATACCATCTTTGGCATTTTTCAAAATATATCGTGGATTATTAATTAATTCATACATCAAACGATTAACACTTTCTAAAGAAAAATAATAATCAAGCAAATCACATTCACCTCCTTCTTTTATAAATAGTAAAACTCATTATGACGCAAAATAAGACAATAGATAATACAAAGTACCACCAACAATCACAAGAAATAAAAAGAACAAAATGAAACGAACAAATAGATTGTCCCGATCCCAATAACCATCCTTTTTGGTGGATGATTCATCCATCAACTTTTCTGTTTTCTCACGGTTTTGACGATTAAATTCTAATTCATCCTTCATCATACATACACCCTATCTTAAATAAGAATATCACATTTTAAAGCATTTGACTAGGATTAAAGTCAATATCAATCTTAATTTTAGAATTGGATTTATAATGATCAACAATTTTCTCTAAAGTAGGATATAAAGAAGAATCACTTTTATATTTTAATATGATATGGTAATGAAAAATATTATTTATTTTAAATAAGCCACTACTGCTAGGGCCCAAAATAATAGTTGAATGAAGATTTCTTTCCAAACATCTTTTAATTTTGTAACTCTCATCAAATATATATTCCGCATTCTTACCACTAATTCGAATATTACAAATATAAAAATATGGTGGATACTTTAATAATTTACGAATCTTCATCTCTTCCTCATAAAATCCCTGATAATCATGTTTAGCAGCATAACAAATAGAATAATGTTCTGGATTAAATGTCTGAATCAAAACCTCTCCCGCTTTTTTTGCACGACCACTTCTTCCTGCAACCTGACTAAGTAAAGAAAAAGTATTTTCACTACTTCTAAAATCCGGAATATTAAGTGAAGTATCCGCATTGATTACACCAACTAAAGTAACAAGAGAAAAATCAAGTCCTTTCGCAACCATTTGAGTCCCAAGTAAAACATCATATTCATGATTTTGAAATTTTTCAATCATCTCTTCATGTTTTCCTTTACGACTAGTAGTATCATAATCCATTCGAAGAATTCTAATATCTGAAAATAAATTCATAAGTTCCTCTTCTATCCTTTGCGTTCCAACACCAAGATTGTTTAAAGCCTTCTCCCCACAGCTAGGACAAGACTGATACACCTTTTCCCCAAATCCACAATAGTGACACCTCATTGTATTACTACTTTTATGATAGGTCAAAGTAATATCACAATTAGGGCATTTAAAAGTATATCCACAATTCTTACAAGTAACAAAGGAAGAATAACCACGTCGATTTAATAATAAAATTACTTGTTCACGCTTTTCTAAACGATTGCGAATTCCATCAATTAACTCTAAAGAAAAATGTCCTCTACTTTTTTTCATAGCATCATTCATATTGATAATAGTAATATGAGGTAAACTTTTCCCATTAACTCTTTCCGGTAAAGATAAATATTGATAATTTCCTTTTTGTGCACGAGCCATTGTCTCTAGAGTTGGAGTAGCACTTCCAAGAACAACAGAACAATGATGGTAATGAGCCCTTTCAATAGCAACATCTCGTGCATGATATCTAGGAGACGGATCATTTTGTTTATAAGAATCACTATGCTCCTCATCAATAATAATGACTCCAATATTAGGAAGAGGCGCAAAAATAGCACTACGAGCCCCTATAACAATAGATGCTTCTCCACGATAAATCCTCCTCCATTCATCATATTTTTCCCCATCACTTAATGCAGAATGTAAAGCAGCAATAATAGAACCAAAGCGTTCTCGAAATCTCTGAACCATTTGGGGAGTAAGACTAATTTCTGGAACTAAAACAATAGAACTCTTTCCTTGTTTTAAATAATAATCAATTATTTCCATATATACTTCAGTTTTTCCACTACCCGTAACCCCATGAAGTAAAAACACTTTTTCCTCATCATGAATAACACGATCAACAACTTGAGATTGTAAAGGAGTTAATTCTTTCTTTACAAGATTTTGATTGGAATAAGACAAGCGATAATGTTCTTTTTTTTCTTCCTTTAAAATATGATGTTTTAATAAAGTCTTAACACTACTAAGAGAAATATCAACCGCATCTTTTCGTAAAATAAAACCATCTTTCAAAATACAATCTATAATTCTTTGCTGTGGTTCTAATAATTTATCATAGTCATAAGAAGAATCTAAAACATAATAAGTATCATATTTAATAGAAATATTTTCTCCATTTTTAGCCTTTAATGCCTTAGGTAACATTACTTGATAACAACTAATTAAGGAACTAATCGTTTCCTTCTGCATCCACTTACCTAGATTTAATAGTTCTTGATTTAAAACAATATTTTCATCAACAATACTCAAAATATTTTTTAACTCTCTATCAGCAGAAGAAGATTCCTTTATTTCTAAGACAAATCCTTCTAATTCCATTTTTCCAAAAGGAACCACAACACGAATTCCAATTTTAATATGAGGCACTAAAGACTCTGAAACATTATAATCAAAAATACGATCAACATTTTTATTTGTTAACTCAACCAATACTCCAACAATCATAAAATACCTCCTCTATCAATATTATACCAAAAAAATAAGGAAACAACTTGTTTCCTTATTGAACTTCATCTTTTTTATTTGTATCTTCAATTAATATACTGGCTATAATTTTAGGATTAGTATCATACTTTTTCATATCACCCAAACGTGGTAAATTTCGAGTAAAATAGAAAGAAACCTCATTCATTAATTTCTTTTGATAAATCCCAAAAAAGAAATTTAAGGTAAGAAATAACAAACTCAAAAGAATCAAAATAGAATAAATGTTTATCATAATAATCCTTCCTTACAATAATATTATATAACAGAAACAAAAAAGACATGTAAAATTTATGTCTTTTTTTTTAGAACAAACGTAAAATATCGTTAAATGTAATAATTAACATTAATCCCATTAATAACATTAAAAATACAGTATGTATCTTATTTTCAAGTTCAGCATCAACAGGAGAACCTTTTAATAATTCAATAATAATAAATAAAATATGTCCACCGTCAAATGCAGGGATTGGTAATAAATTAATAAAACCTACATTGATACTTAAAAATGCCATTAAATATAAGATATTAGCAACACCGCCAGAACGAGACTGTCCAACAATAGAATAAATACCAACAGGTCCAGATAATTGAGTAACTTTAATTCCACCAGTAAATAAATGCCCTATAGTATAAAACATTTGCTTGAAAATAGATCCGGTTTTACGATAAGTATAAACAATTGCGGCAAGAAAACCTGTAGTTTTTTCCTGTTGCATAGAAATACCATAACGATAAGTTGCTTCTTTTCCCTCACCAATTTTTTCTGGTTTTACCTTTATCGTTGCATAAGTACCATTATTTCTTTCAACTTTAAAAGTATTTTCCACCTCAGGATTTGCAACTGCAACATATAAAGAAATATCATCATTAGTTTTAACTTTTTGACCATTAATTTCCAAAACTAAATCTCCAGCATGAATTCCTGCTTTTGCTGCCGCACTATTATCCTCAACAGCAGTAATAATAGGTCTCATAGTGTTTCCACCCCAAATTAGGGCTAAAAAGAAAAGAATAATAACTGCTAAAATAAAGTTATTCATTGGTCCAAAAACCATAATCAAAAATCTTTGCCAAGCCTTCTTATTTTGTAAACGACGATTCTTTGGAATCTTTTTTTCATCATCATCATCTAAATTTTCACCAGCAAGTTGACAAAAACCACCAATGGGAATAGCACGAATCGTATATTCCGTCTCTTTCTTCTTCTTTCCCCATAATTTAGGTCCCATACCAATAGCATACTCATAAACATATACTCCGTTTAACTTAGCAAGTAAAAAATGTCCAAATTCATGTACGGCAACAATAATAGTTAAAATAATAATAAACAATAATAAATTAATAATAATAGACAAATAAATCCCCTCCTATAATATTCCTTTAAATATAATAAATGCAAAAGATACAAATATTAAACTATCAAAACGATCAAGAATTCCTCCATGTCCTGGAATAATATTTGAAAAGTCCTTAACATCATAATAACGTTTAATAGATGAAAAAACCAAATCTCCCAACTGACCAATAGCACATAAAAAAGCAGTAATTAAAACCAAGTATACCAATGGAATGCTAGGATTAATGACCGTATAATAGAATGAACTAGCAACAACCGTTCCCATGAATATTCCACCAATAAACCCCTCAACTGTCTTTTTAGGACTAATCTTAGGACATAACTTATGCTTTCCAACTAACATACCAGTAATTAAAGCAAAAGTATCAGAAATAGTAGTAATCATAAGTAAATATAAAATATAAGTAATATCAAAATTACGAGTAATAACAATCAAATTAAAAGATAATCCAATAAACAATAATGAGCCAATTAAAAATAAAGCATCATTTAAATTATATTTCTTGTTATCATTAATAAACACCATTGGAGATAAAAATATAAAAAGAAGTAAAGCCATAACTCGATAATCAAACTTATATTGAAATTCAATAGAATCAATATTATACATACAAAAAAACAAAACAATAATATATGCAATAACCTTTAATAAGAATGGAAACTTTTTTTTAGACTCTCTTGCATGAATCAATTCATATAGACCACAAAGACCTAAGACTGCCATAAAAATAGCAAAAGGTAATTCTCCCATAATTAAAAAAGGAATAAAAATGGCAATCATAATAATAGCACTAATAACTCTTATCTTCATTTTTTTACTCCTCCAAATCTACGATTTCTTTTATTAAACTCTAATATTGCTTTATCAAATTCTTCAACAGTAAAATCCGGAAAATAAACTTTTGGAAAATAAAACTCTGCATAACTTGCTTGATACATCATAAAATTACTAAGACGCAATTCTCCACTGGTACGAATTACAAAATCAAGAGGGGGAAGATTTTGATACATATTTTTTTGTAAAAAATCTTCAGTAATATCTTCTAAAGAGATTTTTCCATCTTTATACATTTCACAAATTTTACGAGTAGTATCAACAATTTCTGCATGAGAACCATAATTAAGACAAATATTTAAAACCAAGTCTGTATTATTCTTAGTATCTTCCATTATTTTATCCATTGCCTCTAATACCTTCACAGGTAAAGGCTCTCTCCTACCAGAAAAAACAACTCGTACATTTTTTTCAATTAGAAAACGGAATTCCTTTTGAAAAGAACTAATAAATAAATCCATTAAGTAATCTACTTCACTTTTTTCTCTTTTAAAATTCTCAGTAGAAAATGCATACAAAGATGCATATTTAACTCCAACATCAGCCATATGTAAACATAAAGCCTTTAAGGTTTTAATGGCATTCTTATGTCCCATAGTACGAACCATACCACGTTCTTGAGCCCATCTACCATTTCCATCCATAATAATACCAACATGATTTGGGATATTTAACTTTTCATTCATATATATTACCTCATTAAAAATTATATAACAAATATAAAAAAAAAGAAAGCTCGAATAGCCTCCTTAAAAATTAAAACTTATCAATATCAATTTTTATATACTTATTATCATTTAGAGCACTACTGGCTTGAACTAAAGTACGAACAGCATTTGCAGTACGACCCTCTCTACCAATTACTCTACCTATGTCATCCGAATTAACCATAACTTGAATTAACATAGTATTTTCATCTTCAGTAGGAAATTCTTTAACACTAACTCCATCTTTATCAACAACTAAAGACTTTACAATTTCCTCTGTTAATAATACTAAATCCATAATTATTTATCCTTCTTTTTTGAATCAGCAAATTTTTTCATGATTCCTTCTTTACTGAAAAGATTACGAACAGTATCAGTAGGAATAGCTCCTTCATTTAACCATTTTAAAGCAACCTCTTCATTAATTTTAACTTGACACTCTCCAACAGGTGAATAAGTACCAACTAATTCTAAATATTGTCCATTTCTAGGACGACGAGAATCAGTTGCAACAATACGATATGTAGGTCTCTTTTTAGCACCCATTCTAGTTAATCTTAATTTAACAGCCATATTATCCCTCCATTTCTAAATAACAATGTTATTATAATAAATGATTTATAAGATGTCAACTATTTTTTGTTAACACCTTTTTCTTATAGGCATCCCCAATAACTCTACCATCTTCCATAATATGATAACAATCAAATTCATCTTGAAAAGTCATCTCTTCTAAAAAAGTTCTCCCATAGCCAAAATTCATAATATAAGAACATAGCAAAACACCATCATCATTTAATAATTTCACAATATTATTTTTAAATTTTTCAAGTCTCTCTCGATCATTGGAAAAATACTCTGAAATATTAGAAGTAACAACACAATCATACTTTTTCATAGAAGGAATATTCTTTGAAATATCAAAAGATGTAAAATGAAAGGGTTCATTTCTAAGTCTTTCTTTTACAACCGATAAATCAGAAATGGTATTCATATCACGAGTATAACCTATTTGAAATAAGTCACGTGTCATAAAACCACAAAATCTTTGAATATAATTAAACCAATACTTATAAGCATACTCTTCCTCTTCACTATCTGGTAATACTCGAGATAATAATTTATAAATAAATTCATTACTAAAAACATCAGGATAATATTGATTGAAATACAAAATACTCCATTTACGTAAATAGTAATAATACTTTGTAAGAGGATTAATATCAAAAGTATCAACAGATAAAGCATTTTTCTGATATAAATGAAACAATTGATCACCAGAGGCTAAAACAGTTAAAACATTCTTAGATGATACAATATTCTCGGATAATATAAAATCTAAATCTTCATTAGAATGATAATAAATACGATCAAAAATTGATTCTTTGTTTCCCAAAATAATATTTGCAGTACGCTCTATTTCTTCCATACTAACCCCCTCCAAGTACGGCTTATCATAAAGCAAAAAAAAGGATTTGTCAAATTTAAATCAAATCCTCTTTAATAAAATTCTCATCAATAGATGAGGAAATAGTATTATCTTCTACATCATCTTCCACAATATCATCCCAAGGATCTTCATCTAAAGATGTTTCTACTTTAACTTTAACATCCCCAACTAATTCAATTCCCAATTCCTTTTCAATGGTATAAGTTATTACATTTCCATCTAAGTCTGCTTTAACGCAACTTGGTTGTTTAAGACTCCTTACGATAACTTCTTCATTATCTTCACTCTCTCTATCTCGCATATGAATAACCTCTTGATATTGAATTGTCTGTTTTGCAACATTTGTTTGTGTATCATTATTATAGGAATACCATATATTAACATCATAAGAACCAGTAATAATAATATCATTATTTTTCTTTACCCCATTAAAATCATGATTAATAACCCAACAACCTAAAATAGTAGAAGGATTATCGACTGTAAGAGTTTCGGTATTTGTAAATAATCTTTTACCTTTTGACAAAACAGCCTTCGTAACAATTTCTTTATAATTTGACATATATACCTCCAATGTATTTTATGCAAAAGGTTAAAAAAATAAACAATAATCACCTTGAGATTTATAGAAAAATATCATAAAATAGAATATGATAGAGAACATATGAGGAAGTGAAAAAATGAAGGAAGAAAAAATAAGCGAAGAAGAAATTAAAAGAGCAACAGAAATCATCCAAAAGATTGATGCTTACTACTCAGAACGAATCGTAGGACAAAAAAAATTACAAAGAGCACTAATGATATCCTTAATTGCGAATGGACATATCTTACTAGAATCTGTACCAGGTCTTGCAAAAACAACGGCAGCAAAAGTATTAACAGATGCTGTATCAGGAGAGTTTTCAAGAATCCAATGTACACCAGATTTATTACCAAGTGATATCATTGGAACTCAAATATTTAATTATTCAACCAATAAATTTGAAACAAAACTTGGACCAATTTTTGCAAACTTTATCCTTTTAGATGAAATCAATCGTTCTAGTGCCAAAACACAAAGTGCAACACTAGAAGCAATGCAAGAGCGGCAAGTAACAATTGATGGAAAAATATACCATCTTCCTGATATATTTACAGTAATTGCTACACAAAACCCAATTGAACAAGAAGGAACATATCTACTTGCCGAAGCACAATTAGATCGTTTCCTATTAAAAGAAAAATTATCCTATCCAACAATAGAAGAAGAAATTAGTATACTAAATAATATAGAAGAAAAAAAATTTAATAATAAAGAATCAATACTAACATTAGAAGATATAGAATTTCTTCAAAAAACCGCAGAAAAAGTATATATCGATGAATCAATCAAAAAATATATTGCCCAAATCATTCACGCAACAAGATACCCAGAAAAAGTAATTGATGCATCTTTAGCTGAATATATTAATTTAGGATCAAGTCCAAGAGGTGCCATTGCATTTATGCAATGTTCCAAGGCTCTTGCTTTAATGAAAGGAAGAACCTATGTTACACCAGATGACATAAAAGAATTAAGATATAATGTACTAAGACATAGAATATCTTTTAACTTTTCAGCAATTGCCGACAATATATCAAAAGAAGAAATCATTGATGCTATTATGAAAGAGATACCTACTCCATGATAAAACTAAACTATATCAACAAGATTAAAGCAAACATTTCAATAACATCCAATCAAAAAACATCTAATATTTTAGATGGAACATATAAATCTATCATTCAAGGAAAAAGTATGAATTTTGAAAACTTAAGAGAATATGTAATTAATGATGATAGTAAAGATATTGATTGGAAATCATCCGCTAGAAGTAGAAAACTACTCGTAAGACAATACATTGCAGAAAAAAAGCACAATATTCTACTAGTAATGGATAATGGTATCAAAATGGATGCTGATACTGATAAATTAGAAAAGAAAAAAGAAATTGCTCTCTACTCTGCAGGAACATTAGGATATTTAGCAATTAAAAATAATGATTATGTCGGAATGATTTACCACGCAAAAAAGCCAGAATGGAAACCATTTAAATACAATCTATATAGTCTAGAACAATATCTTTGTGACTATGAAAATAGTGATTCAGAAGATAATAATATTAATGATTTATTAGAATATATTGTAAAAAAAATACCAAAAAGAAAAATAGTTTTTATCATAACAGATATGTCAGGAATGGATAATATTAGGTTATCAACCATAAAAAGGTTATCACAAACAAGTGATGTATCCCTAATAAACATAAATGATCAATACATGACAGGAATGGAATTATATGATATTTCAGAAAAAAATTATATTCCAAAAATATTCCTACAAGATAAAAAATTAAATGAATTAGAAAAAAAAGTTAGAAAAGAATTACTTGATAAAAACATTCAAAAATTTAAAAAAAATGGAATCGTAGTAAAATCCATCAGCAGCAAACAAGAAATAGCAAAAAAGATTATAGAATTATTGGAGGAACACAAATATGCAAATAAATAAGGAATTAATGCCAATGTTTTCATATACAATAATACCTGTTATAATCTTTTTTTTATTATGGATTGGAATCATACTATTATTATTGTGGATAAAGAAAAAGAAAAAAACAGTGGAAACAAAAACCAATCCAAAAAAACTATACACAACCAAAGAAAAATACTTAAGAATGATTTCTTACTTAGAAAAAGAAATAGATGAAAATAAAATAAATAATCGAAAAGCATTCCAAAAACTAAGTAAAATTATTAGATTATTTGTATATGAAATGACATCCATAAAACTACAAAATTATTCCTTAGATGAAATAAAAACATTAAACATAGAAGAACTTTCACAATTAGTAGAAGAATATTATGATCCAGAATTTGCAAAATATTCAAAAGGAGATTTAAAAAAATCTATTGAAAAAACAAAGAAGGTAATTGAATTATGGAAATAAGACACCCTATTCTTTCAATTTTAATCATTTTAGGAGTTATTACTTATTTAATAATTACCAAATCAAAAAAGAAGAAGCAAAAAAATGGATCAAAAATTGCCAACACAAACTATATCAAAAATACAACCTATTATAAAAAATTAAAAAGAAAATATATACTATACAAGGGAATTTGTTTAACCCTTTTTATAATAGCAATCATATCTTCCTCTCTTCTACTAGGAAGAATCAATAAAACAGAAAAAACAATATCAGAAAAATACAATCGAGATATCATCCTATGCATGGATGTATCTGCATCTGTTGATGATTTAAATATTGAAATCATTGAAAATTTAAAAGAGACAGTACAAGCATTAAAAGGAGAAAGGTTTGGAGTATCTATTTTTAATACAACCTCAATCCTCGCAACACCACTAACAGACGATTATGAATATGTACTAGAAGTATTGAACAAAATAGAAGAATCCATAAAAGCAAATGACTTTAGAAAATATGGCGGATATATTGGAGATGATTTCTACTATGTTCGTAATTATGTCTATAGTGGAACACTTGAAGAAAGTACAAACAGAGGAAGCTCTTTAATAGGAGACGGTTTAGCATCATGTACCTATAGTTTTCCCAATATCAAAACACAAAGAAGTAGAATTATTATTTTATCAACCGATAATGATCTAGCAGGACAACCAATTGTAACATTAAAACAAGCATCTGAAATTGCCAAAGAAAGAAAAATAAAACTCTTTGGAATTGGAACAAGTTTAATAAAAAAAGAAGATCAAGAATTATTAAAAGAAGCAGTTGAAATAACTGGTGGAAAATACTATAGTCAATCATCTAATAATGTATCTAATATTATACAAGACATTGAAAAAACCACAAAGACATCATTAAAAAAACATAATATTGTAAAAAAACAAGATATCCCAAATATTCCATTTTCAATTCTCTTCTTATCCTCTATTGGAATTATTTTAATTAGTAAGAAGGTGGAAAGATGAAATTATTTCCAATTATTCCAATTCCCATTATTCTTATAATTAGTATTGCACTAATACTATTAATTCTAAGTAATGGAAAAAATATATTACAAATTATAATGGTTTTCTTATTATTCATAATAAACTTAAGAATCATGATTCCAAAAGATAATATAGAAACACAAAACACGAATCTAGATATTCTTTTTGTAATTGATAATACAATTAGTATGAATGCAGAAGATGGAAAAGGAAATAAAAAAAGATTAGATGAAGTTAAAACAAATTGCAAAAAAATAATAGAAGAATTTCCATCAGCAAGGATTTCTATTATTACATTTAATAATAAAGCAAAGCAACTAATTCCATATACAATTGATACCGATATTGTAGAAGATGTGATAGATATTATTGAACCAATAAGTGAATCCTATGCAAAAGGTTCCTCTCTAAATACCCCAATCACAACAATATATGAAGTATTAGAAAACTCATATAACAAGAGACCTGATAACAAAAGAATTATATTCTTCTTAAGCGATGGAGAAATTACAGATAATTCAACACTAAACTCATATGAAAATATAAAAGAATATGTAGACAATGGTGCAGTAATAGGATATGGAACAGAAAAAGGCGGAAAAATGAGATATGCAGATAGTGATGGAAATCTAAGATACATAATGGACTACTCTACACATAACTATCAAGAGGCAATCTCTAAAATAGATGAAAAAAACCTAAAACAAATAGCAAAAGATTTAGAAATAAATTATATACATCAAACAGATACTTCTTTAATAAACAAAAAAATAAAAGAAATAAAGAAAATAACAAAAACAAAAAATAATTCAAATGATAAATCTGACTATGATGATATCTATTATTTATTTGTAATTCCCCTACTATGTATATTAGTTTATGATTTTAGAAAAAGATGGAGGTAACATATGAAAAAAATAAAAATAACAATAACCATCCTAATAAGTATCATACTAATAAAAATAAGCGGAACATACTTATTAAACGAGATCATAATTCATCAATATAATAATAAAAAATATAATACAAATCTAATAAAATTAATTGAATTAACTAATATTAATGAACCATATATTGTTCATTACAATAAAGCAAATATTCTATATAAACAAAAAAAATATGACCAAGCAATTAGAGAATATGAAACTGCTTTAGAAAGGAATCCTAAGAAAGATAGAATTTGTGATATAAGAATTAATTTATCTATCGCAACAGTTTCTAATATAACAGATTTAGATAATGAAAAGATAAAAAATAGCCTTTTAAAAGCAAGAGAAATACTCTATGAAAATCATTGTGCAGATCCAACCGATAATTCAGGAAAAAGTATTGATGCAGAAATAACAGAAGAGGAAATCAAAAAATTAGAAAATGAATTAGAAAAAGAAGATAATGATAATTCAAAAAACTCATCTAACGAACAAAATAATACAGAAGATCAAAAAGAAAAAGATATAGAAGAACAAATAAAAGAAACAAATAAAAATGCAAATAGAAGTCGACAAAGTAATTTAGATAATTATAAAAATATGAGTGATTATAATTATTATTCCGGAAAAAGCTGGTAAATATGTTATAATCAACATAATAAGGAGGTACATATGGCATCAACAATCATTCATTTAGCAATCGCTAAAGAATTAGAAAAAAAATTAAATATTAAAAATAAATATGAATATTATCTAGGAACAATTGCTCCTGATTTATCAAAACAAATTGGTAGATTAAAACAAGAATCACATTTTATTAAAAATACATTTAATGACACACCAAATATAGAAATATTTAAAGAAAAATATCCTAACTTTAAAGAAAATGATTTTGATTTAGGTTATTTTATTCATATTTATACAGATAAATTATGGATAGAAGATTATTTACAAAATTATACTTATCAAAACTCTATCAAACTATTAGATGGTACAATCTTGCAAACAACTGACGAAGAAATAAAAGAATTAATCTATTCAGACTATACAAATTTAAACATCCAATTAATTGAAGAATACGACATAGATTTATCCCTTTTCTATGATGAATTTAGAAAACCTTCATCAAATATAGAAGAAATCCCATTAGATAAACTAGATATTTTAATCAACAAAATAGGAATCATCATAGAAAATTCAAAAAAAGAAAATACTTATATATTTGATTTATTTACCATTAAGCAATTCATAGAAAATACAACAGAAGAAATAGAAAAAGAGCTAAAATATTAGCCCTTTTTTTATTTTAAAAAATCATTCATTAAATGATAAAAATAATCATTTAAACTATCATTTACATAAGATATCATTTCATTAACCTTTTCAAGATTCTGATTATAAATATAATAAATCGGTATGCTTGAGATTCTCTCTTCTAATTGATCTAATTGACTCTTAATAGAAGGATCATAATTACTTTTTATATAATCTTTTTGAAGTTTTTTAATATCCTGAATCATATGAGATAATTCATCATTTTCCATCATCTTTTTCTTTAAAGATAAACAACTTTGATACTCAAAAGAATTTGATATCATGGAAATAACATCATCTACTGATTGATACAACTTTTCCATCTAGGCTCCAAGTCTTTGCACTAGTAATTTCTACTAAAACAATATCTCCACAAGATAAAGAATCATCACTTGTAAAATTAATTAATTTATTTGTTTCACTATATCCAAAATACATATCTTTTTTCTCACTCGTACCCTCAACCAAAACCTTAAGAATAGAACCTTCTAATAATTTATTCTTCTCTAAAAAAATCTCATTAATAACCTTATTTAAACGTTGAAGGCGTTCTTCTTTTTCCTCTTGAGAAATAGAATCATCCAACTTACAAGCAGGAGTACCTTCTCTTTTTGAAAACACAAATGTAAATGCATTATCAAAACGACATTCTTGAACCAAAGACATCGTATCTAAAAAATCTTCTTCACTCTCTCCTGGAAAACCTACAATAATATCTGTAGAAATTGTAACTCCAGGAACAGTATCTTTAATTTTATGAAATAATTCTAAATAGCTCTCTCTCGTATATCTTCTACCCATTAACTTTAAAATACGATTAGAACCACTCTGAACAGGTAAATGAACACTAGGCATAATATTAGAATACTTTCCGATAATTTCTATCATCTTATCCGTAAAATCCCATGGATGAGACGTCATAAAACGAATTCTTGGAATATTCTTTTTCGCAATATCTTCCAATAAAGATCCCATATCATAATCATCATAGAGATCTTTTCCATAAGCATTTACATTTTGTCCAAGTAAAGTAACCTCTTTATAACCATCTTGAATCAAAGAATCAATTTCTTCCATAATATCTTCCTTTTTACGACTTCTCTCACGACCTCTTGTATAAGGAACAATACAATAAGTACAAAACTTATCACAACCATAAATGATATTTACATAGGCTTTATAAGAATGAGTACGAATAACAGGAAGTCCTTCAACTAAATCTCCTTCACGAGAAAACACTTCAATCTGCTGTGAATTCTCAAGTACTGCCTTATCTATAATTTCAGGTAATTGATATAAATTATGAGTTCCAAATACAAAATTAACAAAAGGATAATCTTTTCTAATTTCATCAACAACACTGGCCTCTTGTGCCATACAACCACAAAGACCAATTAAAAGATTTTTATTCTCATTTTTTAAATGTTTTAATCTGCCTAACATTCCAAATGCCTTATTATGTGCATTTTCACG
>CAMOQR010000023.1 GCA_946623125.1 uncultured Caryophanales bacterium
TAGTTTCTATGGAAAATGGAAATGCAACAGCATACTCTATTGGAAACTTAGAAGATAGAGGTATTATGTTTATAGAACCAGGAACAGAAGTATATGAGGGAATGATTGTTGGAGAATGCAATCGTGATAATGATTTAGCAGTAAATGTAGTAAAAGGAAAACAATTAACGAATACTCGTGCTGCAGGAAGTGATCACACAGTTGTATTAAAAAGACCAAGACCTATAACATTAGAATATGCCCTAGATTATATTAATTCTGATGAATTAGTAGAAGTAACCCCAAACAATATAAGATTACGTAAAAAAATACTAAATACAGAAGAAAGAAAAAAATGGGATGCCAGAATGAAAAATAACTAGAAATAGTTATTTTTTTCTTGAATATTTAATGAAGATTGACTATAATGTTATTAGGATAGAGGTGAATGTATGAATAATCAATTTATAGATCCAAATCAAGTAGCATATATGACACAACCTCAAATGCAAAGACAACAAATGAGTGAAGAAGAATTACAAAAAACACAAGTTTTAAACTTAGCAGATTTTAAAGAAACTGCAAGAATAGAAAAATTATCTAGTAAAAAACCAGCAATTCTTTTTGCTGTTTTAGGAATTTTATCTATTATTTCAGGAGCCGCTTATCCAACAATTCAAAGTATGATTAAACAAAATAATGATACAAATTATGCTGCCCCAGTTCATCGAGAAGATAATGTTACAAAACAAGAAGAAGTAGTAGAGGAAGAACCAACAAAAATGGATTTATTCTGTACAAAAGAAGCATTAAATAATCCAAATGGAATGGATGAAATATTAAACATAACAATAACATTTGAAGATAATCAAATTAAAAATATGGTAAAAGCATATACCTTCAAAAAAACAACAGGACAAACACCTGATACAGAACAAGCAAATTATTTAACAGCATTACAACCATTCTTATCAGAAGCTCAAACAATTGAGGGATTTGATATCTCCGTTCAAGAAATTGAAAATGGTACGATTACAACAACAAATGTTAATTACGATACCTTAGTATATGAAACAATAACAGAAAAATATCAAACAAACTATAGATTTAATGTTCCATTTACAAAAGAATCAACAAAAGAAGATGTAACAACAGAACTTGCAATCGAAGGATATACATGTAATTAAAAACTACTTAAAAAAGTAGTTTTTTTCATAAAAAAAAACTGCATAATTATGCAGCCTTTTCATTCTTTGCTAAAGTTCTAATTTCTTTTGCAGAAAGTCTAACTTTTGTTCCATCCTCAAGTCTATAAACTTGTAAATTTAAATTTTGTCTCTTTTTTGTAGCGTTTAAAGCATGAGATCTAATATTTTTAACGTTATCTTTTCTTGTAGTAATATTAACTGCCATTCTATCCCTCCTTCGGTATTTGTCACTGCTTAATAACTTTATCATAAAAAGCTTAGAAAGTCAAATAAAATAAGGAAAATTAAGAACAAATAGTAGGAATACTATTTTTATGATAAAATAAAAAAGAAGGAGGTATTTCATGTATATTCCATTATTTAATAAAAGTAATTATTCATTACTATCAAGCCTATTAAAAATAGATGACATTATAAATTATGCTAAATCAAGTAATATCTCATCAATCGCCATTGCCGATTCCAATATGTATGGAACAATGGAGTTTATAAAAAAATGTGAAAAAGAAGAAATTAAACCAGTAATTGGTCTAGAAATAGAGCATAAAAATCTAGTATTATATGCCAAAAATTATCAAGGATATCAATCCTTAATAAAATTATCAACAATTCAAAATGAAAGAGATATAACAGATGAAGAAATAATAAAATACTCACAAGAAGTCATCGCAATTATTCCAAATTATCACAAAGAAGACTATGAAAAATACCAAAAAATATATAAAGAAATATATATTGGATATACCAATAAAAAAGAAGAACAAACTCTACTATTAATTACAAAAAAAATAGTTTTTTTTCCTAAAAATTTATATCTTACCAAACAAGATCAAGATATATTACCATACTTATATCGAATAAGAGATGGAAAAACAATATTAGAAGATATAGAAATGGATTACGAAAATCATGAATTAAAAAAAGATAATTTATTAGAATTAACAGATAATATTGGTATGATTAATTCTATGAATATAGCAGATTCTTGTAAAATCGTATTTCCACCATTTGAAAATTTACTTCCAGTCTATGAATGTGAAGATCCTAAAAAATATTTATTTGAATTATGCAAAGTAGGATTAAATAAAAGATTAAATGGAAATATTGAAGAAAAATATAAAACAAGATTACTTTATGAATTAAAAGTAATTAATGAAATGGGATTTTCCAATTACTTTTTAGTTGTATATGATTATATAAAGTTTTCTAAGAAAAATAAAATATTAGTAGGACCTGGAAGAGGAAGTGCTGCAGGTTCTTTGGTTGCTTATTCATTAGGAATAACAGATATTGATCCTTTAAAATATGATTTATTATTTGAAAGATTTCTAAATCCAGAAAGAAAAACAATGCCAGATATTGATACTGATTTTCCTGATAATAAAAGAGATATTGTAATCGAGTATGTGAGAAAAAAATATGGAGAAAAAAGAGTAAGTGGAATCATAGCCTTTGGAACAATGGCATCGAAACAAGTAATAAGAGATGTATCCAGAGTATTAAATATTCCATCTTATAAAGTAGATTCCCTTCTAAAACTCATTCCAACAAATTCTAAAGAAGATTTGAAAAAAATATATGAGACAAATCTTGCTTTTAAAACAAGAATTGAAAGTGATACCTTACTCACAAATATGTATAAAATTGCAGTAAAATTAGAAGGATTCCCTAGACACATTACCCAACATGCAGCAGGAATAGTAATGTGTAAAAAAGATTTAGACGAAGTAATACCCCTAGTAAAATTAGATAATATGTATGTAACAGGTTATTCTATGGAATATTTAGAAGAACTTGGATTATTAAAAATGGATTTTTTAGTAATAAAGAATTTAACCCTAATTGATAATGTATTAAATGATATTAAAAAGGAGTATAATGAAGAAATAGATTTTTCAAAAATACCACTTAACGATAAAGAAACATTAAAATTATTTGAAAATGCAGATACTTGTGGAATATTCCAATTCGAATCAACGGGTATGAGAAACTTTTTAAGAAGACTAAAACCTACAACTTTTGAAGATATTTTCTCATCGATTGCCTTATTTAGACCAGGAGCCTCAATTAACATTGATTCCTTTATTAAAAGAAAACATAAAGAAGAAGAGGTAACATACCTAGATCCATCTCTTGAAGAAATTACCAAAAACACTTATGGAATTTTAATTTATCAAGAACAAATCATGCAACTTGCCAATCGCTATGCAGGATATTCATTAGGAGAGGCTGATATTTTAAGAAGAGCCATGTCTAAGAAAAAATTAGAATTATTAAAATCAGAAGAAGAAAAATTTATAAAGAAAAGTATGGAAAAAAATCATACTTATGAACAAGCAAAAAAAATATTTGATTTAGTTCTTAATTTTGCAGGATATGGTTTTAATAAATCACACTCTGTTGTATATTCCATTGTTGCCTATAAAATGGCCTATTTAAAATGCCATTATAAAACAATCTTTTTTGCAAACTTATTAACAAATGTAATAGGTTCAGAAACAAAGACAAATGAATACATATTAGAAGCCAAAAAAGAAGGAATTGAAATAGAAAAACCAACAATTGATAATAGTGAAAATAAATATATCGTAAAAAATAATAAAATTATTTATCCATTATCCAACATTAAGTCAATTGGTACTGTTGCATCAGAACAAGTAAAAAAAGCAAAAGAGCAAGGAAAATTTGAAGATATTTTTGATTGCATAAGCAAACTATATATAGCAGGAGTAAATAAAAAAACATTAGAAACTCTAATATATGCTAACGTTTTAAAAGAATACAATTATAATAGAAAAACATTAATAAATAATCTAGACAGTTTATATAACTATGCGGAACTAACAAAAGATATTGATCCTTCTTATGTTATGAAACCAGATATTCATATAGAAGAAGAATACAACGAATCTTACTTACTAGAAAAAGAAAAAGAAGTATTTGGATTTTACTTATCTTCTCATCCAACAACCATGTATCGAACAGATAATCCATACTGTATTCATTTAAAAGATATCAATGATTATTATGAAAAAACAATTGACGTATTAGTCATGATTGAAAAGATAAAAGATATCACAACCAAAAAAGGAGATAAAATGGCTTTTTTAACAGGAAGTGATGAAACAGGATCTATGGAGTTTATTTTATTTCCAAAAATATATCAACAAAATGTTAATCTAGAAAAAGGAATGATTATCAAAATAAGAGGAAAAGTAGAAAGAAGATTAGATGAGATGCAAGTAATTGTAGATAAAATAAAAATACTACAAGGAGACAAAAACAATGAATAGATTAAATATTTATAGATTAACCTTAGTATTATTAATGATAGATCAAATAATAAAAATAGTGATTAATCATACCATGAAGTTATATCAAGAAATAAAAATAATTCCTAATTTCTTTTCAATTCTCTATGTAAAAAATACAGGAGCAGCATTCTCCGTATTAGAAAATAAAACAATTCTTTTAATCTCTATTAGTGTAATATTTGTATTATTATTAGACGAATATATTCAGAAGGAACAAAATACATTAAACAAAATAGAAAGATTATCTTATGGAATGATATTAGGAGGAATCTTTGGTAATTTAATAGATCGCATTATTCATAGAGGAGTAATTGATTATTTATCATTTACTTTTGGAAAATATGATTTTGCAATCTTTAATTTTGCAGATATCTGTATTGTATTAGGAACAATAATCCTAATTGGAAACACATGGTTTTCTAGAAAGAAGGAAAAATGAAAGAAATATTTTATGAAATCATTGAAGAAGCATCAAGAGGAAAAATTATAATTGATGGAGAAGAATGGCCAATTGGATTTAATACCATAATAATGGAAAATAATAAAGAAAGAAAAAGATATGAATCAGAAAAAAACATAACAACACTAATCATTAAAAGAGAAGAAGAGTTTTTGGAATTATTAGACGAATACTTAAAACTAGAAAATAAATTAAGTAGAAAAATACCATCCTTTTATACAGAACCAGAAAAAAGTAAAACAAAATGGATCCTATCTTATTTATTTGTAAATGCAACAACAGAAGATTTTATAAATCCAAATGAATTTCTTAGAAAAAAAATCGATTTTTTAAAAGATAATTCCTTAAAAAAATTCAATCAAGAACAAACAATTCCTATGGGAGAAATATTAAAGAATTCTAATTTACAAATAAAGAATGAACAATGTGCTATTAGTATGGAAACTCCATTTAAATTAACAATGAGTCTACAAGATAAAGAAACAGAGGAGAAATATGATTTACCAAGTATTTATTACGGAATAAGAGAAGAAAATGGAAAAAAAATATGTTATATCTATAGTATGTTATCTCCAATAAACAAATCAAAAGAAGAATATAAAACAAAATATCAATCAAAAATGAATAGAATCATGTATAAAATAAACGCTAATTTAGAAACAGATGAAACATCAGTAGAAAATATAAAAGATGTTTCCATGCCATTTGTATTTTCTCTAAATGTATTCATATCAATTCTTCAAGCAGAACACATTGAAACAATAAAAGTGGTACCATACCTTCCTCTTAGATATTTATCAAGAGAATTGATGGCAGA
The DNA here is from genome assembly GCA_946623125.1 of uncultured Caryophanales bacterium. Lineage (GTDB taxonomy): Bacteria > Bacillota_I > Bacilli_A > RF39 > UBA660 > UBA3789. The sequence continues at coordinate 5,779 of CAMOQR010000023.1, forward strand.
AGAGTCTTTAAAGAAAGAAGAATTACAAAACAGAAATCAAAAAATTCAAGAAAATTTAACAAATAAATTGATAAGAACATTCAGAAGATTAGAAGCACAGAATAAAAATATGAAAATTGAATTATATCCCTATGAAATGGATGAGTATCTAACCATAAGATTAGAGAAAAAAAGAAAAGAACTAGATAATATGATATTAGAAGAAACCAGTAATAAAATAATGGAAGAAAGTAGGAATAGTCATGAATTATATGGATGAATTTAAAAAATATTATAAAGAAGAAAAGAATAAAATAGATGAGGAATTAAAAGAATTTAATCATATCTTTTCAAACGAAAAAAAGAATATTTTAAAAGAAAATATGAAATACTTGCAAAACTTAAATCAGGATGGAAAAAATATAAGAGGTACTCTAGTAAAACTAGGATATTATCTATTAAAAGAAGATAGAGATTATGCAACAAAATTATCTCTTGCTTATGAAATGTTTCAAACAGCAATACTAGTTCATGATGACATCATTGATAATGACAATAAAAGAAGAGGAAAAGATACCATTCATTATGCAAATGAATTAAAGTATGAAAAAATATCAACAAACAAAAAAGAAGTGAAACATTTAAGTGACTCTATTGCAATTTGTATGGGAGATTATGGACTATATCTTGCAAATAAAATAATAATAGAGGCCTATCAAAAAGATCCAAATTTTGGAAAAGTCCTAATGAATTTTAATGATACCGTTTTAACAACAATACGGGGAGAAATACTAGATGTTATTCTACCATTTGAAGGGAAATACAATTTAGTAAAAGAAAAAGAAATTGATGATATCATCATGGATATTTATAGATTAAAAACCTCTCATTATACTATCATTGGACCATTATCAGTAGGTCTTTTACTAGCAGGAGCAGACGATAAAAAAATAAAAGATATAGAGAACTTTGGAGAAAAAGTAGGAATTGCTTTTCAAATACAAGACGATATTTTAGGAATTTATTCTGATGAAATGGGTAAAGTAAAAGGATCTGATATAAAAGAATTTAAACAAACAATTTTATATTCTCATATCATTCAAACAGAATATAAAGAAGAATTTCTAAAATATTATGGTAAAGAAGAAATAGAAGAAAAAAGAATTGAATACATCCAAAATCTATTAAAAGAAAGTGGCTCATATGATTATGCGATGAATAAGATGAACGAAATGTATAATGAATCACTAGAAATATTAGAAAAAATATCTTGGATTCCTGAAGAAAAAAAGATGCTATTAAAGGGATTCGTAGAATATTTAAGAGAAAGAAACAAATAGAAAGAGGGGATACTCATGCAATTTATAGAATATCCAAAATGTTCTACTTGTAAAAAAGCCAAAAAATATCTAGAGGAAAATCATATTTCATTTCTAGAAAGATCAATTATAGAAGAAACACCTACAAAAAAAGAATTAAAAGAATGGATAAAAAAGTATTCCCTAGACTGTAATAAATTATTTAATACCAGTGGAGTTTTATATAGAGAATGGAATCTAAAAGAAAAGATTCCTCATATGAGTGAAGATGAAAAAATAAAACTATTATCAGAAAATGGAATGTTAATAAAAAGACCATTACTGATTGATGAAGATAAAATAATCATTGGATATCAAGAAAAGGAATATGAAAAGTTAACAAAATAATAACAGAATGGAGAAAAATATGAATCGATATCAATCTGCACAAAAAACAGGGGCCTTAGGTATTATAGGGAATGTTTTTCTATTAATCATAAAAGGAATTGCAGGACTAACTAGTAATAGTCAATCAATGTTATCAGATGCCTTTAATAGTCTAGGAGATATTTTCTCATCTATCATGACGTATATTGGAAATAAAATTAGTTCAAAAGAAGCGGATGAAGATCATGATTTAGGACATGGAAAAGCAGAATATATTTATTCTTTATTAATAAGTATATCTATGTTTCTATTATCGATAGAAGTAATGAAAGAAAATATAAATCATTTTATTCATAAAGAATATATGACTTATTCAAATTGGTTACTAGTTGTATGTATAACAACAATAATAGTAAAAATAGGGTTATACATCTATACAAATCAATTATATAAGAAAACAAAAAACATTCTCATCTTAGCAAATAGTAAAGATCACAGAAACGATGTTGTAATAACAACATTTACATTAATTTCAATTATCTTAAGTAAGAATAACTTATACTGGATTGACTTTTTAGTAGGTATTGGAATAGCCTTATGGATCATTATAAACTCAATTCAATTATTTAAAGAAAGCTACAATGTATTAATGGATAAATCTATGGATATTGAAACAAAAAAGAAAGTATTAGATATTATTAATAGTCATAAAGAAATAAAAAAATATCAACATTTTAATTCTACTCCAGTAGGATATCGATATCAAATATCTTTTACTATATTTGTAGATGGAGAATTAACAACCTTTAAAAGTCATGAAATTGCCAATAGTTTAGAAAGAGAAATTGAAAAGAAAATACCAGAAATATATTTAAGTGTTATCCATGTAAATCCCATAAAACTTGAAAAAAAATAAAAAATGTGGTATAATCTACACACATTGGAAAAAGGGGTTGGATGATATATGGAGAGATTTCATAATAGTAATCAAATGAAAGCATTTATGAAAAAAGAATCAATACGTCTAGGTATGAATATAAAAAATATCTATACCACATTTACTGCCAGAATCTTATTAGAAAAACTTGCCAAGCACAATAAAGGAACAATATTAGTAAAGGGAAGTTCTGCAGAAACTGCATATCTTGGAAGACCTGTTCGAGGAATAACAGATATTGATTTAGCAACATTAGGTCCGATAGAAGCAAATGTTGAATATTTAGAAGCAACTTTATTAGATGATTCAACAGATGGCATTAAATTCTACTTATCGAAAAAACCAAAAACAACTCCAACAGGAATCTATAAAACTGGAGTTGAGGCAAGATTTGATAAAATGAGACAACCATTAGGAATTGATATTCAAGAAAATTATCAAAGATTAATTGAAAAAGAGACAAGAAAAATGCCTCCAATATTTGAAGGAGATAAAGAATTTGATGTAATCGTTCCATCTTTTGAAGAATATCTTGCTGAAAAGTTATGTATCATTGTAGAAAGTAATAAACCAGATGTTTTAAATACGAGAGTAAAAGACTTTTATGATATTTATAAATTGCATGGTGGACTCTATAATCCAGAAAAATTAACAGAATACTTTAAGAAAATGTTACTATTAAGAGGAAAAATCAACTTTGAGGATGCTTCAACTTCTCATCTAAATAAAGAATTTGTAATGAATCATGAAGATGTTTGGGATACCACCAAAGAAAAGTATGACTTTTTAGACTCAGAAATTGACTTATATGGTGCAGTTTATTATACAAGAGCAGTTTTAAGAGAAGAATTACAAAAGAACGGAGCAATTCCACCAGATGGAATGTCATATCAAAAAAAAATTTATTTTTATCGATAAGAAAGTTTTACAAAGAACTTTCTTTTTTTATAAGAATTTTACTAGTAAAAACAATAGATATGGTATAATAAAAGAGATTAGGAAGTGGGATATATGAACTTAGAAGAATATTTTGATAAAAAAGTAGAAGAAAATTTTGATATTAAATCTAAAAGAATTAGTATACTTGAAAACTATGGAGAAAACTTTCAAAAAAACGAATATATTACCAATCCAGCAATCGGAAGAGATGAACAAATAAAAGAATTGATTCTGATTCTTTTAACCCCAGATAAATCAGCCGTATTAATCGGTAAACCTGGTGTAGGTAAAACAGCAACAGTAGAAGGATTAGCCTATCGAATTCAAAGAAATCAAGTACCAGATGTACTAAAAGGATATCAAGTAATTAAATTAAACACAGCAGCACTTCTTGGAACAGATCCAGTAACAGGAGAATCAAAAGTACAAACATTAATTGATGAATTAAAAGATAAAACCAAATTAATCTTATTTATAGATGAAATCCATACTCTTATGGGAACAAAAGGAGAAGCCTTAGATTTTGCCAATATGTTTAAACCAGCATTAGATAGAGGAGACATTAAAGTAATAGGTGCAACCACCACAGAAGAATATGAAAGATATATTTTAAGAGACAAAGCATTTGTAAGACGTTTTCAAAAAGTAGAAATTTTTGAACCAACAAGAGAAGAAAATATTCAAATACTAGTTGGAACCCTTCCAAAAATAGAAGTAAGAACAGGTGCAAAAATGGAATATACACCATTTATTCAAAGAAGAATTATGGAGTTCATTACTGATATAACAAGTGAATACAAAAGGATTTATGAAATTGGTTCTAGATATCCAGATGTATCCTTAACAATCGTTCAGCAAGCCTTTTCTTTAGCCTTATTTGATAATAGAAGAGAAGTTAATATTATGGATTTTAAACAAGCAATTGAAAGTAGTAAAAATATATATCCCGATGTTATTAGAAAATCCATGCCACAATTTGATACGATGTTTGCAGAACAAATAAATGATTGGAGAAATCGATTCGCAACGACTCCAGAAAGATTATCAGAAGAAGCATAGGCTTCTTTTTACATTTTTTTACAATAAAATAAAGGATAAATAGAAAAAATAATGGAAGAATTGATATAATAAAAATAAGAAAGTAGGGATATCATGAGATGTCAAGGATGTGGGAAGAAACTTAAAGATAACGAAACAGTTTGTACAGAATGCGGTTATTATAACGGAGAAAAAGAAGTCTCATTAGAAGATGATGAAATAAAAAACTTAGACTACTTTAAAGATCCATACGATAAAGATGAAGAAGTAATAGAAGTATTAGATGACGATGATAATGAGGAAACTTATGAAGAATTAGATGAAAATGCTTTTTCAGAAGAGTCATATGAAGATGAGGATGAATATGATGATGAAAGTCTATCAGAAGACGGATTTTTAAAAGACTATATAGGAGAAGATTATAATTGGATTGTCGAGAAACCATTTAATATCTATGCTCTACTATTAAGTTGGATGTATTTCTTATATAGAAAACTATATATCATAGGTATTATAGGTCTTGCTATTACGGGGTATGTTTTAAGAGTTACACCAAACATACTACCAATCTATATTATAATCGTAATGGTATTATCAGGAATTCTATTTAATCCAATTTATCTAATTATTTCAAAAATAAAAGTTGCAAATATTGTCAATCGCTATAGTGATAAAAGTAATCAAGAAATAAGAGAAATCTGCGCTGATAAAGGAGGAGTAAATACTCCAAGGGCACTTTTAATATTTTTAATCTTTTTAATAATTATGCTATTTACATACATTCATTTTGGTACAAAAGAGAATAAACCAAGTTTTTGGAAAGAAAATACCGAAAACAATGCTAATTGTATCTTAATCACAAAAGAAGCATATAGTTTAATTGAAAAATCATTAATAACAGGAAGCTATGAAGAATCAGCCTGTGAAGTAAAAAAAGAGAAAACAAAGAATTATGATATATATTTCAAAATAAGACAAGACAACCAGTATCGATATATCTATGTAAAAAATGAAGGAAAGTATTTAACGGTAAAAGGAGATACCAAAGATATTGAAAAATTAGAAAAAGATAAATTAGATAAAAATATCTTAGAAGAAGAAGAAACCATGCTAGAAGTTAGTAAAGCATTATCAAAAACATATTCTGATATCAAAAGAAAATCAGAAGAAGAACAAAGATTAATTGATGCAAAAAAGAATACTTCTGAAAGATTACACTATATATATACAAAAGATGACATCTTTAAATAGATAAATTTGTCATCTTTTTCTTTTTTCGGTATAATAATTTATAAGATGTTAGAAGAGAAAGGTTGGATTCTACATTTAGCGCCTGGACTATAAATAGTTGACGAGGATAGTAGGTTATCGAAAGATTCGGCGGGTACTACTACGGAACTAGTGAGACGTAAGATATATGAAAAAAGTAAAATCAATATTATAACAAAACATATATCATCACAAACAAGAGATAACGGAGGACAAAATGTGCGGAATAGTAGGTTATATTGGAGACAAATCTCCAGAAAAATTTTTGATTGATGGATTAAAAAAACTAGAATATCGCGGTTATGATTCTAGTGGAATTGCATTAAAGAATAATGATAAAATTCAAATCATTAAAAGTACTGGTAGAATATCAGAATTAGAAGAAAAAATAAATGAAACAGAAACTATACCATGTACTCTAGGAATTGCTCATACAAGATGGGCAACTCATGGCGAAGCAAATGAAAGAAATGCTCATCCTCATAAAGTAGGAAGAGTAACAATTGTACATAATGGAATTATCGAAAACTCCAATGAAATAAAAAATAGACTTGTAAACGAAGGGATTGTTTTCAAAAGCGAAACAGATACAGAAGTTGCATGTGCTGTAATGAATGAATTATATTCAAACGATCCAATTGAAACAATAGAAAATTCTATAAAACAATTAAAAGGATCTTATGCTTTTGGTATTTTATTAGAAGATAGTGATAAATTATATGCAGTAAGAAAAGATTCCCCATTAATTGTTGGAATTGGAAAGAATGAAAACTATATTGCATCAGATATCAATGCTATATCAGACTATACTAATGAATATATCTTATTAGAGGATAATGAAATTGCAGAAATAACAAAAGATTCTATCAAAATCTATAAAGATGGACAAGAAATTGAAAAGAAAATAGAAACAGAAAATAAAACAATAGAAACAGCAAATAAAGGGACATATGAACACTTTATGTTAAAAGAAATAATGGAAGAACCAATCGTATTACAAAGAACTTTAAATAAGTATAAATATTCGAAAGAAAACATCATGGATTTAACAAAATATGATGAAATTCATATTGTGGCATGTGGTTCTGCATTATATGCTGGAATGATTGGGAAAGAATTATTAGAAGAAAAAGCAAATATCAAATGTTTTACAGAGTGTGCAAGTGAATATCGGTATAAAAAAGTGATATATGATCGTAAAACATTAGTAATATTAGTATCCCAGTCTGGAGAAACAGCCGATACGATAGCAGCCATGAGAAAGGCTCATGAAGAAGGAATTGATACACTTGCAATCGTAAATGTAAAATTATCAACGATAGCAAGAGAAGCAAAGTATCATATGTTTATTGAAGCAGGACCAGAAATCTCTGTCGCAACAACAAAAGCCTATATCTTACAGGTTGCATTACTTTCAATTTTAGCCTTAGAAGCTGCCCATAAAAAAGGATTAGAACCTAATTATGAACAATATCTTCAAGAACTTGAAAAGTTACCTAATAAACTAAGAAAAGTATTAAATGATAAAGATATTTTTCAAAAAGTAGGAGAAGAATTAAAAGAAGATAAATCAGCCTTTTTCATAGGTAGAGGAATTGATTACGCAATTTGTAAAGAAGGAAGTCTAAAATTAAAAGAAGTATCTTATACACATAGTGATGCTTATGAAGCAGGAGAATTAAAGCATGGAACTATATCACTAATTGAAGAAGGAATTCCTGTTTTTGCTATCATAACAAAAGATAATATCAAAGAGAAAACAGAATCTAATGTAATAGAAGTTGCATCAAGAAAAGCAAAAATTTATACCATTACCAATGATGAGGCAATAACCAATCATCATTTTAAATATACCGTAGAAAAGATTAGTGACTATTTTCAACCAATATTAGTTGTACCAGCATTACAATTAATCGGATATTATACTGCCTATAGTAGAGGATTAGAAATTGATCATCCAAGAAATCTTGCAAAATCAGTAACGGTAGAGTAAAAAAGGAACACTCATAAATATTCGAAATATAATAAAATGAAAGGAGAATATTTATGTGTGGTTATTCATATCCATATCCAGTAAATCAAAATAATGACGGATTTAATGGATGGTGGGCAATATTTATTGTAATCATTATTATCTTCTTCCTATTCTGGGGATTTGGTAATAATAACAATAATGGAAGATAAAAAAAAGAGATTTCAAATCTCTTTTTTACTTTAAATAATTCAAATTAATAACAATAACATCTTGGTATTCATAAATAAGCTTATCATCTAAATGTTCTTCAACAGAAGAAATTGTATCTGAGTCTGCATAAGAAACATTTAATCCATAATATTCAGAAACAAATCGTTCAAAACCAAGTTTTCTTAAATGATATTCATCCCAAAATAAATCTTCATCTGCAACATAACCATAATTAGAATCATAGACTTTAGAAAGAGTAGATTCTACTTTAGGAAGATGACCAATTAAAGCATATTTTTTATCAAGAGAATCACCATCTTTAGAAATAGCATTTCCAATAATTGTATAGTAAGTCTGAAACTTATTTTGAAGAGTAGAATAAGTTGATAAATCTTGAATCACATAATTACGAATTAATACTATAAGAATAATAGATATAAGAATTTTTTCCCATCTTCTAGAACAATTATGAATGACAAAGAATGGTAAGAGTAAGTAAGAAGAACTCATAAGTAATTGAAGTTTAGCCTCATCTATCACAAAAATAACACTATTAAAGAAAATTGGCAACAGTAATAAAATTAGAAGAATAACTGCAATTTCTTTTTTAGAATATTTTTTTTGATAAAAAGAAGAAAAAATCGTAATAAATAACATTATTATTAATAGAAAATGTAAAAGATTATTATGAAAGTAATGATTCTTCATAATAGTATCTTGAAAAAAGAATTGATAAAACAATTTGTAAGACTCAACAATTTTTGATGGAAAATTAAGAATCGTAGAGATACCAATTTTATTTGCATTACTGTAACTTGCCATATCAATATGAAAAACATATAAAGATAATTTCATACAGATAAAATAAGAAATAATTCCAAGAAATAATGGTACAAAGTAAAAGAAACACTTCTTATAATCTATCTTTTTTTGAATAATTAAGAAAAGATGATAAATAACAAATAAAGAAATAATAAATGATAAATAGGCTTGATAAATAGAAAGACTTATGACAATACAACCAGCAGGAACTAAAATTCTCAACCATTTATTGGAAAAATGATAATAGGTATATAAAGATAAAATAGAAAAAAGAAAAGCAAGAAAATAAGCAATAGAACAATAATGAAATAAAAGCGTTGCGGAAATAATTGGACTACTAATAAAGATTAAGGTAATAAATATTTTAGAAAAAATAGATTTTACATCAAATAAATCAAATAATAAATATAGAATCATACTAACAAGAATAGAACTTACAAAAAAATCTAGGGGAGGAAAAGACAAGAATGATTTTAGAATACCAACAATAAATAAACCAAATCTTCCTAATGATATTTCCCAAGAATACCCATTATAAAAAGCATTATTAAGTAAAATATCTGCACTAATAATATTTTGGGATAGAAGGGGAAAATGAACAAATACTAGTAACAAAACAACACCTAACATAAAATAAATATCCTTCTTTTCAATTTTTTTTAACATAAAATCACCTAACTAAATTCTATCATAGAAACATTTGAAAAGAAAGAAGACATATGATATCATGTACTTGAAAGATGGGATAATATGAAGAAATTAATCAAAATTGCAGAAATTATACTATTACTATTATTTATAGGAATTACAATCTTTATAAAACAAAAATTAGCAACCCTTCTTGCAATACAAGCATTTATTTTGATTTATTTGATAGGAAAAAAAGCAAAAATTAAAAACTATGGATTATTTTTATTTTGTATAGCCTTTCTAATAAGATTAATATCTATATTTCTTTTAAAGGTTGAGATAGCAGATGATTTTGAAACAATGTATAAAGCAAGTCTTAGTCTATTAAAAGGAAATCTAGATTTTATGAATGGTTTTTATTTTAGAACTTATCCATTTCAATTAGGATTAACTCTATATCAAGCAATACTATTAAAAATATGGAATAATGTTATTTCTTTAAAAATAATGAACAGTCTATATACATCATTAATAGTAGTATTATTATATAAAATAAGTAGGAAAATAGTGAAAGAAGAATATGCAAGAATGATATCATTAGGCTATATTTTTTTCTTATATCCAATTTATTTAAATTCAGTCCTAACAAATCAGCATATACCTGCATTAATAACGTTATATAGTATTTATAGAATCATTACAAAGGAAGAAAATATTAAAAACTCAATAATAATTGCTTTATTATTAGGACTAGCCAATTTCTTCAGAACAGAATCCATTATCATTATCTTAGGAATAATTTGCTATAACATTGCATATATTTCAAAAGATACCATAAAAAAGAAATTAAAGAATGTATTAGTATTACTTATAACATATTTTTTATGTACAACAATTACTAGTCAATTAATAATGCTTAGTCCTTTAAATACACAAGTAGAAAACAAAGAATCCTTAGAAAAAAATGTAACGATATGGAAATTTTACTGTGGACTTAGTACCAAATATAATGGAATCTATAATGTAGAAGATCAAGATGTATATTTTAATTCTAAAGATGAAAAACAATTATTAATTGAAAGAATCAATAAAGATAAATGGAATTTCCCAATATTATTTTTAAAAAAAGAAGTTATTTTATGGACTCAAACAAATTATGATTTAAGAATAAATAATCTATCTGGAAAAGGATATCAATTATTATTAGATTATAATCAAGGATTTTTAAATTTAGTCATGATATTATTTGTAATAAGTCTAATTCCAAAAAAGAAAGAAGAAAAAAAAGAAATTATTTTTATTAAAATATTAATTGCACTATATTTTGGGATTTATTTATTGATAGAAATATCTCCAAGATATGCCTATAATTTACATATGCTAGTATTTTTATTACTAGGACTTGGAATTGAAAGGTGTGAAAGATTTATAAAAGAAAGGAAAAAGATGATATGAAAAGAAAAATAATAATCTTCATAATTAGTATAATTAGTATGTTTGTAATAACAGGATGTGGGGAAGTAGAACAAAATAATAATCAAAATCAATCAGTAGAGAATAAAGCAGAGGCCTATGAGGAAATAACGAATGAAGAATTAGTAAAAGAATTAATGGATAAAATTGATATGCCACTATGGTCAAAATACTATGAGATATATTATACAGATAAAATAGATGCAAAAGACTTACCAAATGATGCAAAACTATTATTAGGATCTGCTCTATATCGCAGTAAAAATAAAACAGCAACGGAAATGACTACATCTGAGATGAAAGAACAACTACAAGAAATATTTGGAGAAAACATATCTTATAAAGATGAATCTATTGATACAGGAGCATGTTATGGTGATAACATGACCTTAAGTAATGATACCTATACGTTTGATGGTGGATGTGGAGGAATGGGACCAGTAGATAATTATCAAACAAAACTGATTCAAGCAAAGAAATATGCAGATAAGATAGAAATCATTCAGAAAATTGCTTATTTATCATATGGGGATGATTGGACACCAGATAGTGAATACTACGAAAGAAATGTTTACACAAGAAAAGATGGAAAAAAACTAGGAACAGAAAACGGAGTAGAAGAATTTGACATAGAAAAATATATCAATCAACTTGATTCTTACCTATATACATTTAAACTAGAAAACAATCATTATATCTTTGAATCGGTGGAAAAAAATAAAGAATAGACTTTTCTATTCTTTTTTTATATAATATATAACGTTACAAAAGATAGCTTAAGTTAATGAAAATAGAATGAACAACTATTTCAAAAGGAGTAAAAAGATGGAAAACTATAAAGAAATAGAAAGAAGTATTATCAAAAAATATCGAAAAGATATATGGGCTAAATTTATAAAAGCAGTAATTGATTATGAATTAATAAAAGAAAATGATAAGATTATGGTATGCATTTCTGGAGGAAAGGATTCTTTTCTACTTGCAAAATGTATGGAAGAATTACAAAAACATGGTAAATTTCCTTTTGAATTGCATTATGTATGTATGAACCCAGGATATAATGAAAAAAATAAAGAGTTAATACTAGCAAATGCAAAAAAATTAAATATACCATTAGAAATGTTTGAAAGTGATATATTTGGAATTGTTGAAAATATAGAAAAAAGTCCATGCTATTTGTGTGCAAGAATGAGAAGAGGATGCCTATATAATAAAGCCAAAGAATTAGGATGTAATAAAATTGCTTTAGGACATCATTTTAATGATGTAATAGAAACAACATTATTATCAATGTTTTATGGATCTGAAGTGAAAACTATGATGCCAAAACTACACAGTGAAAACTTTGAAGGATTAGAATTAATAAGACCTCTTCATATGGTAAAAGAAGAAGATATTATTTCTTGGGCAAAATATAACAACTTAGAATTCATAAATTGTGCTTGCAAATTTACAGAAAAGAATAAAGATGAAGAAGAAAATAGTAAAAGAAAAGAAATGAAGATGCTGATAAAAAGATTAAAAGAGACTAACCCAAACGTAGACTATAATATTTACAAAGCATTAGATAATGTCAATCTAGGATGTGTAATAGGAACGAAAAAAGAGGGAGAATATAAAAGCTTTTTAGAAGAGTATGAGAATGTAACTGGAGTGGATAATAATTGAGTGAAATAAAAAAATAATATTAAGTAACGAAAAATATAAGTACTTATTAGAAGAAAAAAGTGAAGTCAAAGCAGCACAAAAAACTAACAAGAAACAAAGCAATACTTCTGTAAAAAACAAATTATGAAAACAGACTATACAAAAGTAAGAGAATTATTAAATAGTGGAGATTATACAGAAATAATAAAAATATTTACCTCAGAATATTATGATAATAAGATAAATATTAAAAAGATAGTATCTGAATTATTAGCAATCTCTAAAAGATTCATCAAAAAAACCAATAAGGAGTTATTTCAATTAATGAAGGAGAATCCTGACAGTTTTTTTGATATAATAATATCATCAGAAGAAAATGATAAAAAATTATTAAAAAGGAAGGATGATTAATTTGGAATATAAAAGATTTCATAATACAATAATTGCAAGAATTGACAGAGGAGAAGAAATATTAGAACAAATAAAAAATATTTCTTTAAAAGAAAACATTAGGCTTGCTAGTGTAACGGCTTTAGGAGCAACAAATGACTTCACTGTTGGTGTATATAAAGTAGAAGAAAAAAAATATTATAGTAATCACTTTGAGGGGGATTATGAAATTGTTTCACTAACCGGAACGATAAATACAATGAACGATGAATTTTATACTCATATACATATGAGTGCAGGAAACGATAAAGGAGAAGTTTTTGGAGGCCATTTAAACAAAGCAATCGTAAGTGCAACCTGTGAAATGGTAATTACTATAATAGATGGAAGAGTAGATCGCTATAAGAATGAAGAAATTGGCCTTAATCTATTTCAATTTGAGGAAACAATAAAATTATAAAAAAAATGATATTTTGAAGTGAACCCCAAATAGTTCGCAAAAATAAAAAGTGAGTCAGGAATTATTTTC
>CAMOQR010000024.1 GCA_946623125.1 uncultured Caryophanales bacterium
GTTGATATTCAGACTTTTCTTCTTTATCTTCTTGATATGGAACATACTCACCAATTTTTTCTTGACTTTTCTTTATTTCTTCATCCGTCATTGGTTGATAATTAAACTTTTGATTAAAATCAGAATCATTTTGAGAAACATGATCATCTTTATCTAAAGCTCCATCATCTTTTGAACGAATATTTCCATCTTCATCAAATTTTGAAAAATTAACGGAATTAGAATTATTACGACTAAATTTAATACGATCAATTTCATCCCCAATTGCGGTACGAATATCTTCTGATGAAATATGATCAATAGAAGGATTAACATCAGCATTAGAAAATGGATCAATAGATACAACAGGCTCATCAAAATGAACATCACTTAAATTCTTATTAAGCATATCATTTTCTTTTTCAGGAATAGGAACTACATCTTCGTACGAATCATGAATACTATCTTTAATATCTTCCCGACTTAAATCAGCAACATGAGATTTGCTTGCTTCAGAAAACTCACTATTAATAGCATCTACAATGGCCTGACGATTAATAGAATCAGATGAAACATCTATCTTATTAGATTCAACAGAATCTGCGGCTTTTTTCTCTTCATCTAGAATTTTACCAACATCTTCTCCAATTTGTTTTTCCATATCATGAGAAGCAATATCATATTGAGCATCATCAACGTTATTAGATAAAACACCAGCATAATCTTTAGAATCAGCCATTTCATTTTCAAATATTTCATCTTTCTTATCTAATCCAATAGAATACATATTATTAGAATGAAACATAAGATTAGCACACATATTATTTCTTAGTTTGATTGCTCTTCTAGAAACATAGTTTTTTGGTACATCTATCTTAGACAAAACCATAATTTTATTTTCAAGTCTTGCAATATTCTCAGACTTCTTTTCAATCTTCTTTTTAAAGTTTTTCTCTGTATAACCATCAGTTAAAGCCTTATCCTTAAGTTTATCTAAACGAGACTCAAGCCACTTTAATCTAAAATTAGTAAATTTTTGAAGAATTGATTGAAAAGAAGACCTTCTCGTTTTGATTTGTCTAGGATATTCTTCTCTTAAACAATGATCATAATCTCTATCAATTAAATCAAATAAAACATTTGCCATATGACAAAACCTCCCTCATGTTACTCAGACTTTGACAATTCACGCAATACATCTTTTACTCTATTCCACTCTTCTTCATCATCAACACCTAATAATTTAGGCTCACCAGAGGAACGATCAACATGAGAAACATATACCGTAATATTATCATTTTCATCTTTCTCATTCTTCGTATAAATAACATATTCCTTTTTTGTATCTTTAAATTCAAAAGCCAAAATAACTTCTACTTCTTCAATAGAACCGTCTTCAGCAACGATTGACATCATTTTCTTTTCTACTTCTTGATCATTCATACTAAATAATCCTCCCTTTATTATTCATATAATACAATTTTATCATAATTTAAAATAAATACAACAAAATTATTTGATTTTTTTTAATAAAAAAGTTTTGGCACCGTAAGAACAATAATTTTTTTTATAATCATCTAAATATTTTATATCATTTACTTTTTTTGCATTCTTATTTTCAGAATCATAATATCCTTTAAGTCTTACTTTTCCATAAGAATAATCCCCAAAAATATAATCATATTCATCAAAATAATCAGTAATACGTAAAGAAACCTCTTCTAAATCAAAACAATTACCATTGTCTTCAACTATTTCATATTTTTTCCCATTTAATTCAACATTTTTCATATTACATCTACCTCACTATTATTATAACATGACTAAATGTATTCTCATACTTTTTTAGAATTTATATAATAATCAGGTATTTCTCCATGGATTATTTCAATAGATAATGGTTGTTGGATACTAACCTTATGAACTCTAGAACTAATTGGCATACTCACCAAATTAGAAAGTTCTACAATAAGATCTAACTCAGCAATCACATTATTAATTCCATATTCACGAATATCTACTTTGAAATCAACCATAACATATCCTAAAAAAGAAAGCTTAATTGGAATATTAGGTCCAACATTTCCAAACAAAATAGAACCACGTATAGCATTCATATTAACCTCACACATATATCCTGTTGAAAAGTGAGAATATTTCTTTTTACTCAAAGCCTGCTGCATTAAAAGATAAGAATCATAATGCCCAGATTCAATATTAGAAAATTCCTTTTGAATCAATTGCGTTATATCATTTTTAATAGAATCAATCTTAACGGTATCATAAGAAATAGACTCTATTTTTTGATTGGAATCACGAGTAATATGAAAAAGATTTTTTTTACTTTCTTCAGACAATTTTTGAATAGAATGACTAACAACATAAGTAGATAAACGTTCTGCTTCAACATCAATATAATTTTTCAAAGAAGAATTTAGACAAGTATCAAAATAAAAAAGAATGAAAAACGTAACAATAATTACAAAAATAAGATGAAAAAAAAGAAAAGAAGTATTTAAGAATCTTTTTTTACCAATATGAAATCCTCCCCTATTTTTATAATCTTATTCCAATAAATTGGTATATCACTTTCACGATTCAGTGAAAGAAAAGACTTTCCTACGTCAACAATGAAAGACTCTATTTTTCCATCAGAAGTAATATTAATATCTACAACATTACCAACATTGCTCCCACTATCAATATCTACAATCTTTTTAGATTGAAGCTCAGATAATCTCAAAAAACATCACCCATAAAATCATATGATAAAAAATATCATCTTAATACTTTTTTTAGTTCCTTGATAGCCTTTTTTTCCAAACGAGAAACCTGTGCTTGACTAATATCCAATTCATTAGCAACCTCCATCTGAGTTTTCCCAAGTACAAAACGTTGATCTAAAATATATTGTTCTCTCTTTTCTAAATCAGCAATTGCATCATCTATAGACAATTTATCTGAAAAATCATGTTGAATACTAGAATCTACAATCTGATCACATAAATAAATAGTATCCCCACCATCATTATAAATAGGCTCATACATACTAACGGGATCCTTCATAGCATTAAGAGCACTATAAACATCAAATTCAGAAACATCCAATATTTTTGCAAGCTCTAAATAAGAAATATCATAGCCATTTTTTTGATAATAATCATTCATAATCTTTAAAGACTTATATGCAATATCTTTAAGAGAACGACTAACCCTAACGGAATTATTATCACGAATAAAACGTTTTATTTCACCTAAAATCATAGGAACAGCATAAGTAGAAAATTGCACTTCATAACCTAAATCGAAATTATCAATTGCTTTAATCAAACCAATACACCCAACTTGAAATAAATCATCCATATTTTCAGAACGATTATAAAATTTTTTTAGAACGGATAATACAAGACGAAGGTTTCCTTGAATAAGTAATTCTCGAGCAAAAGAATCCGTTGGAAGTTTTTGAAATAACACCTTCATCTCATCTGAAGATAATGTTATTAAATTAGAAGTATCACATCCACTAATATCAACTTTATATTTTCCCATTAAAATCACCCATTAAAATAATGAGAAATTATCAAAAAAAATATACAAAAAAAGATAACGATTGTTATCTTTCTAAATAATCAGCACCTTTATGAGGTTCCTCAAGTAATAACCCATGATAATTTTGCTGACGTAAAACCTCATATATTACAATTGCAACACTATTAGAAACATTTAATGCTCTAACATTATCAGTCATAGGAATTCTCATACAATGAGCTAAATCATTTTTTAAAATCTCCTTTGGAATACCAGTAGATTCCTTACCAAAGATAAGATAAATATCCTGATTAAAATCACTATAGTCAAAACTAGTATGAGGTTTTCTCCCATAACGAGTAAAATAATAGTAAATTCCCTTATTTTGAGAAACAAAATCAGAAAAACTGTCATATACAGTATAATCCAACTTATCAATATAATTTACACCTGATCTTTTTAAATGAGCATCATCTAATTGAAAACCCAACGGCCTAATTAAATGTAATTTCGTATTAGTTGCAACACAAGTTCTCATTATATTTCCAGTATTTTGAGGAATTTCAGGCTGATATAAAACAATATGATTCATATAACACCTCTTAATAAAATTTAAGCATCTCCTGCCTCATCAGAAGAACTATCATCTACAGATTCTTCATCATCTTGCCAAACTAACTCTAAATAGTTATGTAATTTAGAAATTGATAAAGTATCATTCTTTTTTTCTTGTAAAATAGAAGTAACCTTTCCATCATCAAAGGAAACAAAAGCAGGAAAATGAGAAGATAATTTCGTTTTAAAACGATACTTTTCATTAAAACTCTTAACAAAAATATCCTTATCAGTTCCAAATAGATTTAAATAAAGAATTTCATCTGTAATTTCGCGTTTTTGAACATACTTTTTTAATTTTTTCTCAAAGGAACGACACTCATCATCACTAGGATAACACATATATATAACAACAGAAGAATTATCAACAACAAGATGATCTAAATCACTATCTGTAATCTCCATCAAAGTTCCACGAATAATAGGAACTTCTTTTTGATAATCTTTATATACACGGTACATATTACAAAAATATGCTGTTAAAAGAAAACTAAAAATAAATATAATACCCAAAATGATATAATTACGAACATAATTCTTTTCTAAATTCTTATTTTCCGCATTTTTTTCTGACATAAAATCACATCCTATAGTACTATTTTAACATAACATGAATATTTTGAATAGAATTATTTCAAAGAGAAAAAAGAATTTACAACGTTCTCAATTTGATTACTAGACTCATCATAAAAACAAAAATGATAATAAACATTAGAATGATTTAATAAAGAACATGTATTTGGTTTATCGTGAAAAATATGAGTCTTAACGCCATCATAATAAACAGGAAATTTACGAGATTTAACATCTGATAAATAATAAGTCTTATCATCTTGTGTAAGATTCAAAATATTTCCTTTAATAATCATATTTTCGACTCTTCCATATGCAAGCACCTCAAAAGAAGAAAAACCAAACTTTTGATAATAACACTCTATAAAAGAATCCATCTCTTCTTTATTAATTTCACAAGAAAAAGGAATAGTTTTTAATCCAATCTTTTTTAAATAATAGGCAGAATAAATATTAGTAACATTTAATTCATATCCTCCATAAAAATCATGACTATGATACTCAAAAACATCAGAAACATAGTTTTTATCTTCACATTGACTATAATCATAAGAACACCTTTCTAAAACACATATAACATTCTCATAAGATTTATATTTTTGATAAAGATTATAATCATGAACATAGATTCTTGCAAAATTTAAAGAAAGACAAGTACTTAACTGTTCTTCTGAATAAACAGTACAAGTAATGGAAGATGAAATAGTATCATCTTGTAATTCATTCTTAGAAAAATTAGGAGTTACTTCAACAAATTCAACTTTTGATTTTTTTCTAAATTCCATTAATTGATTTAACAATTCTCTTCTAAAATGATTAAATGTTTTAAGCGGAATAAAAACATTAGAATCCATCTGAAAATTAATCTTTTTGATTTCAAAAGGAGTATCATGAATTTTTGATAGTTTTTCAGATATGTCATCACAACTAGTAGGAGAAGAATTAGCAAGTTCAACTACATCTCCCAATACCAAAGCCTTATGAGAATCATCTGATACTTCAATTCTTAAAGGCTCTCCTACTTTAGCATATACAAAATATGAAATCGGAACCTTACGAATTGCTTCATGACGAATATAAAGGGGATCCAAAGAACTATCTTGTGTTTTCATAACAACATCAGAACCAGTTAAATCAACATGATTATCAACATAACAAACATTATCAGATTGACGACATAACAAATCCCGTTCATCATACAAATAATTAACAGTAAAACCCTTCTTACTATTCAAAAAACGAATAGAATCATTTTGACATAATACTCTTCCTGGATCAAGAATAATCTTAATTTTACCATTAACTACCTCTGCTCTACCAATTTTTAAACCAATATGATTAGAAAAAGATGGATTTATAAAATCTTGATCTGTTGCATAAAATAGTCTTCCCTTAGTAAACTCCCGATTAAAAATGGTCTTTAATCTATCCAATTCTTCCTCTAAAGAAAAAACATCCCCATCAATTAATCTACGATACAAATGAGTGATAAATCCTACATATAATGGACCTTTCATTCTTCCTTCAATTTTAAAACTTGTAATATTACTATTTAATAATTCTTTAATATAAGAGGTTGTATTCAACTCTTTCGTACTCAAAAGATAAGAAGAATTCTTAATACATTTAGAACCATGATATAAAGAATATGGAAGTCGACAACACCCTGCACATTCACCTCGATTACCACTTCTTCCACCTATCATACTACTCATGAGACAGCATCCAGAATATGATACACATAATGCACCATGAATAAATACTTCTTTTTCTATTGGAACATCAATAGAATTAATCTCATCAATGGATAATTCACGAGAAAGTACAACTCTTTTTACCCCTAATTGATGAAATAATCGACAAGTATCAACAGAAGAATTATTAGCCTGAGTAGATGCATGAATCTCCAAATTAGGAAACATTTCTCGAAGTAAACAAATCATTCCAAAATCTTGAACAATTAAAGCATCCACTCCATTTTTATGTAAAAAACGAGCCTGTTCCAAAAAAGAAGAAACCTCATCATTATGAATCAAAGTATTCATAGTAACATAAACACGAACCCCATATAAATGACAAAATTCGATAGCAGAAACAATTTCTTCATTTGTAAAATTAGGAGCAAATTTACGAGCACCAAAACTTTTACCAGAAAGATATACAGCATCTGCTCCATTATAAACAGCCTGATATAAACATTCCATATTACCTGCTGGAACCAACAACTCATGTTTAAGCATATAATCACCTCAAAAATCATCCCTATTATATCACGGAATAATTCATGGAAAAAGAACAAAAAGAATATAGTTAACTATGAAGGAAACAATTAACAATAGATTAAAAGATATTAATATAGAAAATAATATTTGGATTATCTATTTAATAGTAATAGGACTATCTTACTATGCAAATGATTTAGAAAAAGATTATTTTTTAACAGGAAATAATGAATCTAAAGAAAAATATCGTAAAATAAATGCCTTTATTTTTATAATACTTATTATCGTATATAGCTATTTTGAAAAAGATTCCATAGACACATTAAAAAACAACAAAAATAATAAACTATATCAATTAAGTCTTATAGGAAGTACAGCCGTACTAATATCAGGAATAATATTTTTATATATAATAATTAAAGATAAAAATATTGATGCAGAAATTGCATTCAATTAAAAAGACGGAACAATCCGTCTCTTTTAATAATTCTCAGCCTTTAATTCAAAATAACTTTGTGAATGTGCACAAACTGGACAAATATTAGGAGCCTTCTTACCAACAACAACATGCCCACAATTACGACAAATCCAAACACTATCGCCATCTTTAGAGAAAACAACCTCATCCTCTATATTTTTAAGTAAACGACGATATCTTTCCTCATGATGCTTTTCAATAGCACCAACTTGACGAAATTTTGCAGCAATTGCTTTGAATCCTTCTTCATCAGCCACCTTAGCAAACTCATCATACATATCAGTCCATTCATAATTTTCACCATCTGCTGCATCCTTTAAGTTCTCAACAGTTGATGGAATTTCTCCTCCATGAAGTTCCTTATACCACATTTTAGCATGTTCTTTTTCATTATTAGCAGTTTCTTCAAAAATCGCTGCTATTTGTTCATAACCATCTTTTTTTGCTTTTGAAGCAAAATAAGTATATTTATTTCTTGCTTGACTTTCTCCTGCAAAAGCAGTCATTAAGTTTTGTTCTGTTTTACTTCCTTTTAATTCCATATAATACACCTCTTCCAAATATTTACGAATATTATTATAACATATAAAAAAAAGGAAAACAAGAATCACAACATTGAAGAATAAAGAATAAAATACCACAGGTGATATTATGAACAAAAAGCACAAATTATTATGTCGTTGCAATACATGTAAGCAAAAAAGAAAAAATAATATTTTCTATCTTTTAGCAATTTTAATAACAATAGTTATCATTTTTTATCAACTAATCATATTAGTTTTTGTCACAACAAAATTAAATGTAATTTTATTGTTGATTGAACATTTCTTGTTTTCTTTTTTGATTTTCTTCATATTTTTCTGATAAATACTCCACTGTCTTATCAATATATAAAAGAAAAGAAGACACATCATCATCATGAAAAGAACGAATCATAACAGGAATACCAATAAGGGAATAGAATAAATAGAATTCACACTCCTCAAAGGAAAAATTAGAAAGCATAGAAACAGCATCATCTATAGAAAAAAGCCGATAATAATTTGCTAGTTCAAATAAAAGATTATTTTGAAGAAAAGAAGAAACATAAACAATTTTACCCATATAAAAACAAGAAGGATTTAGTTCATTCAAAGAAAAAACATTATTATACTCCAAAAACTGATATTGAAACCATTCTTCTAAAAAATATCTTCCTAATGAAAGCAAATGATAAATTCTACTGGCATGAAGCAAAAGTTTATAATGAGAATAATCCAAATATTCCATTTCTTCTAAAGCATCTTGCAAATGAAAATAATATTGAAAAGAAGAATCATAATCAGATACTAATTTCTGATAAATAGATTGTAATTCTTCTATAGAATAGTATGATTTTTTCATACTTTTTTCATACAAATCAATAAGAATCTGAGAAATGGAAAGAAAAGAATCACGAGAAATATAACATAAATCGAAAAATTCTTCATGATTCATTTTAAAATAACATAAATCAAAAGAAATACTTTTAAAATAATTAACAATGTTTAAAGGTAAAACATCACGACATAAATATTTTGAATCACGGGTTTCTAAAATGAAATAAGATCCATAATAATGAATTTTTTTAATATCATGAACATAAGAAAAAACTTCTTTAGGAATTTTTTTCATTTAAACAAGGGATAATGAGTTTTGTTCCATTAGTAATATTTTTAACATCATTATATTTTTCAATTTCATCAATAGAAACATGATACTTTTCAAGAATAGAATTAATGGTTTCATTTTGCCTTACAATATAAACAACAAAAGTTCCATATGTTTCCTTATCCTCATCAACATTGAAAAAGAAAGAATCATCCTCATCTTTTTCTGAAACAAATAAAGAATCAGCATCATCAGAATTATCTTCTAAAGATTGTTTAACATCTTCAACTCTATCCTCTTCTATGATAGATTTATCTTTTTCTATTTTTGCCTCAATATGAGGTAATTCAATCTCCTTAGTTTCAACAGGATCTCCATCACATTCCCTTTCTTCTAACACTTCAACCCCATCAACTGATAATTCAATAGAGCAATGCAAAAAAGTTTGATTAACAATATCATACTGAAAATCAACAATATCTACTTGAGCAGAATTCATATCCATGCGATCCATCAAAGAAATCTCAACCGGAATTTCATAATAAAACTCTTCTTCTACCTGAGAAGCAACCGTTTGCTTATACCGACCAGACAGAATAAATTTTCCCTCAATATAATCACTTTGAACAAAATTTAAATTTTTTTCTAAAGAAATGGCCGTAATTTCTCCAATCATTTTAGAAAAATCTATTTCTTTTTCTATCATTACATTTTTTTTCATATTAATCCTCCTAAAAAAAAATATGAAAAAAAAAGAAGATTTATTCTTCTTTTTGAGGAATCTTTTGTATAGAATGATACAGACTTTTCACATATTTCTTTTGACTACTAAATATTTTAGAATTCTTGTAAATTTCTTTTAACTTTTGAGAAGCACGATTACCAACATTAGTATCAAAAAACATTTCAGGACATACTTCTTTAAAATAAGAAAGAGACATCATAAAATTAGAATCTTTCCTAATAATATCCATCTGATCCCCCATTAAAGCACTAAACGCTATTGCATCATAAGACAATGACGAAAGTAACTTCTCATAAGATTGAAAAGTAACTCCTCTTAAATCTTGATGATAGAACAAATATTGCATCTTCAAAGTATTTTTCAATGCAGGAGAATAAGAACTTATAACATTTAAATAATAAATTAGTTCATTGGCAAGAGATGACACATCAGCATCATTACAATCAAATCTATGAATTTGAATTACTAATAAAATCTTTGGAATCAATTCATCATCTAACAATAAAAAACCACTATCTTTTTCGATTAAAGATAAAACAGTATTTAAAAATACACAATAACAATCATAATCTTGATATACTTCTACAATTTTCTCTTCAGAAAGTAGTCCTAGATGATTACGAAGTATCAACAAATTACAAAATTCAGACAAATCATTCATACATTAACCCTCAAAAATAATATGATAGATTTCCGAATAATTACGTACTGTTATAAATTCAATATCATTGCGTATTTCAACAGGAATTTCATCTAAATCTTTTTCATTTTCAAATGGAATAATAACCTTTTTAATATTAGCACGATGAGCACCAATTACCTTTTCCTTTAATCCACCAATAGCAAGAATTCTTCCTCTTAATGTTATCTCTCCCGTCATAGCAATATTCTTATCCACAAATTGTTTTTTTAACAAACTAATTAATGCAGTAGTAATCGTTCCACCTGCAGATGGTCCATCTTTATTAACAGCGCCTTCAGGAACATGAATATGAATATCATTTTCTTCAAACAAAGAAGCATCAATTCCAAACGTATCCATATTTGCTTTTACATAATCAAGTGCAATATGACAAGACTCTTGCATAACCTCACCCAAAGAACCTGTCAAAATTAAATTTCCTTTTCCTTTAAACAAAGTAGCCTCAATTGGAAGAATATCTCCACCAAATACTGTATAAGCCATTCCATTTACAACACCAATTTCATTTACAGTATCATTTTCCGTATAAAAATATTTTTTCTTACCCAATAGCTCCTCAACTAAAGCAGTATCAATTTTATAAAACAAAACATCTTTATTTAATAAAATATTCTTAACAATTTTACGGAAAAGAGTTGCAATATTACGTTCTAATTCACGAACACCAGCCTCTTTCGTATAATTTTGAATAATACTCATAATAGCATCATCATCAATTTGTACCTGTAAGGAAGTAAGTCCATGCTCATCTAATTGTTTTGGAATTAAATGACGTTTTGCAATATCTAATTTTTCATATTCTGTATAACTAGAAATCGTAATGATTTCCAAACGATCACGTAATTCATAAGGTATTTGTTCAACATAATTTGCCGTTGCAATAAACATAACATTAGATAAATCAAAATCTTCTTCAATATAATGATCAGAAAATTTACTATTTTGTTCAGGATCAAGAACCTCTAATAAACTACTAGCAGGATCTCCTTTAATATCTTTCGTCATTTTATCAATTTCATCAATGATAAATACAGGATTCGCCGTTCCAGCCTTACGAATTCCTTGAATGATACGACCAGGATTGGCTCCAATATAAGTTCTTCTATGTCCAACAATTTCTGCCTCGTCATTAATACCGCCGACACTAATCTTAGCAGCCTGACGATTTAGACTTTTCGCAATACTTAAAGCAAGAGATGTTTTACCAACACCAGGAGGACCTACCAAACATAAAATAGGACTACGTAAATTATTGGTATTTTGCTTAACCGCTAAATATTCCAAAATACGATCTTTCACTTCTCCTAAAGCATAATGAGAAGAATCCAAAATATTTTTAACTTTAACCAAGTCATCAGTATCTTTCGTATAATGATTCCAAGGAAGATTAACCATCCAATCCAAATATTCACGAATCATTCCTAATTCAGGGGAATTACTATTAAGGCTATCATAACGATCTAATTCTCTTTTAATTTTTTCTTTTACTTTAGAACTACATTTTAATTTAGAAATTTTCTTATTAAGTCTTTCAACATCAGTATCTTTATTATTATCATCACCAATTTCTTTTTGCATCAACTTAATTTTTTCACGTAAAAAATACTCTTTTTGAGTTTTATCTAATTCTTTTTCTACTTCTCTCTCAATTTTTTGTTCTAATTCGGCAAACTTTAATTCCCGATTCATATCTTCTAATAGATACTTTGCCCTCTCAATTGGTTGAATTGTTGTAACATACTTCTTTTTATCTTCATATTTTAAAGGTAAAAAACTAGCAATTAAATCACATAGTTCACTTAAAGAATCCATACCACTTAATTGACTCATAATGGCATTACCCATTGTAGGAATCTTAGTAACATAATGTTCCAATTCTTTTACTAATATATGAAAATAATTTTTACACTCATCATCTTCTAAAATATCTATTTCAGAATAATTTGCTCTAAAATAATATCCATCTTCTACAATAGAAGAAAGTGAAACACGATCAAGTCCTTCAATAACAATTCTGGTTTTTCCATTAGGAACATTCATCTTTAATTTTAAACGACCTAAAATACCATATTTAGGAAAAGAAGTTAAACGAATATCAGAATTATCAATAGGATTAACAATTAACATTAAATTATCTTCTATATGATCAACAATATCAACCATTTGTTTATCATAATTATTATCATATTCAATACGAACTTCATTATTTGGAAATATAACCATATCATTTATTATTAAAACCAATAACTTATTCATAATATAGCTCACCTCCAAATTTTTAATACTGCTTACTATTATATAATAATTATTTTTTTTTTCAAGAAAATGACATTCTTTTTCGAAAAATTTAAAAATAAAAACTATCAAAATGATAGTTTTTACAATTACTTATTTAATTCTTTCAATTTATCAATAACCTTACGAACCTCTAAATCATATTTAACAAATTCCATTCCGCCAAATTCTTTTAGCATTTCTTCTTTTGTTAATTGATAATCTTTTGCTAATTTTTCAGCCTCTTTCTCTGCCTCTTCATCTGAAATATGAATATCTTCTAATGATTGAATTTCTTCTAACATTAAACGATATAAAACATTATTATAAGCATCTTTTTCCATTTGACTTCTTAAATCAGCCTCAGTAGAACCAGAGAATTGATAATATAAATCAAGAGATAAACCTTGAGAACGAACTTGATGTTCAAAACGATGCATCAAACGATCAACTTCTTCTTCAACCATTTCTTCTGGAATATCAACTTCAACATTTTTACCAACAGCATCTAACAATTCATCAACATAATCGTTTTCAACTTCAACCTCTTTTTGTTTTTTTAAATTTTCTTTAATATGATTCTTTAATTTATCTTCAGAATCAACTCCATCAATTCCTAAATCTTCAAAGAAATCTTCATCTAATTCACGAGTTTGTTTTACTTTAATTTCATTAACTTTTACTTTAAATACAACATCTTTACCGGCTAAATCTTTTGCACCATAATCTTTTGGGAAAGTTAAATTTAAATCTTTCTTTTCACCAACTTTCATTCCAATAATTTGCTCCTCAAAACCAGGAATAAAAGTATTAGAACCAATCTCTAAAGAATAATTTTCTCCCTTTCCACCATCAAATGCAACACCATCTTTAAATCCTTCAAAATCAATAATAGCAACATCACCATTTTCAACTTTACTATTTTCATCCTTAGAAACTAATTCAGTATAGCGTTCTAATAAATGTCCCATTTCATGTTGAATTTCATCATCATTGATTTTAACTTCTTTAGGTTTAATATTCAATCCTTTATATTTCTTAATTTTAACTTCAGGTTTAGTAATCACTCTAAAAACAAAAGTACATCCGCTCTCAGACACATCTTTTAAATCAACAGAAGGTTTAGCAACAGGAGTTAATGTAGAATCCTTCATTGCTTTTTGATATGCTTCATCTACTAATAAATCAACTGCATCTAAATATAAAGATTCTTTACCAAATCGTTTTTCATATACGCTTCTTGGTACTTTTCCTTTACGAAAACCATCAACTTTAACAGTTTGTTGTTTTTTCTTAAATGCTTGATCAAGTGCCTTAGTCCAAGTCTCTCCTTCCATTTTTACTTCTATATCATGAATATATGATTTCTCTTCTTTTTTATTATTCTTTAATTCTTTTTCTTCTTTTACTTCACTTTTTTTAGCCATATATTTCCCTCCAATGACATATATTATACAGGAATTTAAATGGGAAAACAACTATAATTTTTTTTATAAATAAAAAAAACTTCAAATGAAGTTTTATTTATTACTTTGTTTTAAGATGAAACGATAAGAATCCTCCATCATATCATCAATTCCAAGTTCTGCCTTCCATCCAAGCTCACGAAAAGCCTTTGAAGCATCTGCATAACAAGCAGCAATATCTCCTTCTCTACGAGGAGCAATCTTATAAGGAACTTTTACATGATTTACCTTTTCAAATGCCTTTACTAAGTCAAGTACACTATATCCAACACCCGTTCCCAAATTATAGTAAAAAATTCCTTCTGATTTTTGGGCTTTTTCAAGTGCCTTAATATGACCTTTAGCCAAATCAACAACATGAATATAATCTCTAACACCAGTACCATCTGGAGTATCATAATCATCTCCAAATACGCTTAAAATTTCTAATTCTCCACTCGCAACACGAACAATATATGGCATTAAATTATTTGGTATACCATTTGGTTTCTCACCAATTAATCCTGATTTATGAGCACCAATTGGATTAAAATAGCGAAGAATAATCGCTGTAAACTTAGGATTAGATATTTGAATATCTTTTAAAATACGTTCTATCATCAATTTGGTAGTACCATATGGATTTGTAGTACCGCCAACCTTACATTCTTCAGTAATTGGTAAAACCTCAGGATCCCCATATACAGTTGCTGAAGAAGAAAAGATAATATTATAACAGTTATGTTTCAACATAACCTCACATAAATATAACGTAGATATTAAATTATTTTCATAATACATAATTGGCTTTTTTACAGATTCTCCAACAGCCTTATATCCTGCAAAATGAATAACAGAGTCAATTTTATGCTTAGAAAAAATAGTATCTATTGCTTCCTTATCACAAAGATCCTTCTCATAAAAAATAAAATCTTTACCTGTAATTTCTTTGATACTATCAACAACATCAATACTAGAATTTGATAAATTATCAACAACAATTACATCATAATTATTATTCAATAATTCAACAACAGTATGACTCCCTATAAATCCTAATCCTCCAGTAACTAATACACTCATTTAAAAACCTCCAAACATATCATAATATACATCAAAAACATGAATCATTTCACGTCCAATATTTGAGTCTATTTTACCATCCTTTATACACTTTTCCAAGAAAATTTTTAAATCAGCAAAAACAACATAAAATAAATCAAAGTCTGTTGCTAACTCTAATTCATCATAATGAGTCTTTTCAAAGTTAGGCATTTCATCGCTAAAAAAACGATAATAATAAATGGAATTTAATACCTTTTTGTTAGTACCAAAATAATTACTATCATATGTTTTAATACATAGAAATGGCTCTTCCTTAACTTTTAAATGAATTCCCGTTTCTTCTTGAATTTCTCGGACGATACATTCATCTTTTGTTTCTCCTTCATCCAAATGCCCTCCAGGAAACTGAAAAGTATTATTATTATGAGCAAGCAAAATTTTACCACGAGAATTAATAATTAATCCTTTTACACGCACAACCTCTTCTTCTATATCATTATCCGTTAAATTATCATCATTTATTATTATTTCTTTCATACATACTTCCTTTATAAAAATCTTTCCCAGTATTCAGTTGTATATGGACTACAAGTACTAAAGGCAGCCTCTATCATATTACTCATAGAAACAGCCTTTCTCCATACATTTTGGTTTTTATTTAAGCAACTTGCCTTAGAGGAATCCATCATATATTCAAAAGTAGAAGCACGATCTTCTGCCTCTGCAGTTTGTGCATAATTATTTACAAAATAAGAATCTTCTCTTCCACCATTAGAAGAATAAGAAAGAGAAGAATCAGAATTACCATAGGAAAAGCCTACTGGATTAAGACTATTCCAAGTATTAAAATTCATCCCCTTACGATCAAACATATATCTTTCCATATAATGATATGACTCATGATAAAAAGATTCTTCAAAGGGATAAGCAACTGCAATTGATATATTAGCAAAATAAGCATTAGAATCAGTAACACCAGTTACCCCATTTGTAGAATAACGATCAATCAAATAAACTGTTAAAGGTATCCCCCCAGCCCTTATTTCTTGGAAAAAGCCAGTAGGATAAACACTTAAACAGTTTTTTAATTTAGTTAAAGTAGAATTAATAGTAGTTGAATTAGTAATAGAAGTTGTTGCCAAACCACCAACAACATAACCATCAGTCTCACTACCATATTTAATAGTAATTCCAAAAGAATTTTGTATTTCATTTCTCAAATTATTATTCATCTCTTCAATGGTAAGAATATGAGAATCTGATCCAGAATTATTATTGTTATTATTATTGTTATTATTGTTATTGTTATTATTATTACTGTTATTTTCTGTATTATTATTAGTATTAGAATTAGAACCATTGTTATCAGTTGGAGTATTAGAAGTAGTACTAGAATCCTTATCATCAGATTTATTATTATCTTTATTAGGATCATCCTTAGGTTTTTCAACAACAGGAGCAGGCGGTACAACTTCTTCTAAATCTTCTCCAGAAGTATTAATATCAACAGTAGTATGTGTCGTTGAAGAATCATCAATAGAAGTAACCCCTGTAACCGGATCAATTAAACGTATATCACTTTTATAATCTAAATAGAATCCATAAACAAGGAGAGTAATTGCAACAGCAATCATAATTTTTGCATAATAATTTATTTTTTGTCTTCTTTTTTTATCACGCATATTGCATATCCTCCTATTTTATTTTTGAAATCTATTTTGTCATGCTAGAAGCGTTAGGTAAATTTTTACTTAAATTACTAATTTCATCGTAAATGACTTGAGCCTCAGCAATCTGTCCTGATGCATACAATTGATTAGCCTGAGCCATTTTTTGTTCAATCTGAGCCTGTATGCTAGAGGAATCAGCAGGTAATAAACCAGTTTGAACTAGTTGTTGCTCTAATGCATTATCAGAAGCCGTATTTACTGAATCAAAAAATCCCATATTTCCTAATAAAGACTCTTGTGTTGCCAAAGATCCACGAAGATTATTAATTTGTTTTTCACTAGTTAAAATTGCTCTTACCTCATCATTATTAACACGTTTAAAATTTGAAACATCAACTGAAGCAGTAGGAACACTTGAAGTAGTCTCTACTTCTTTTGATGAAGAAGCCTGAATTGTTGGTATCATAACAACACCTGTATTCGTATCTGTCGCAGGAGCAGTCTCTTCTACCGGATTAACATTTGTATCTGTCGCAGGAGCAGTCTCTTCTACCGGAATAACACTTGTATCTGTCGCAGGAGCAGCCTCTTCTACCGGAATAACATTTGTATCTGTCGCAGGAGCAGCCTCTTCTACCGGAATAACATTTGTATCTGTCGC
>CAMOQR010000025.1 GCA_946623125.1 uncultured Caryophanales bacterium
AAAGACAAAGTTATTAATGTAATAAGAGTTGATGACAAAGATTATATTTCTTTAACGGATTTAGCAAGATATGCTGATGAAGATGATCCAAGATATCCTATTCAAAACTGGATGAGAAACAAAGATGTTATTTCTTATCTAGGTTTATGGGAAAGTATTCATAATGAAAATTTCAAAGGTGTCGAATTCGACGCGTTTAAAAATGAAGCTGGTAGTAATAAGTTTAAAATATCACCTCAAAAATGGATTAGAGAAACAAATGCAATTGGAATTATTTCTAAATCTGGTAATAATGGTGGTACTTATGCTAGAAGTGATATCGCATTAGAATTTGCAAGTTGGCTTTCTCCTGAATTTAAATTATATGTAATTCAAGAATTCCAAAGATTAAAGAAAAATAAATCTTTTAAAAATTTAGAATATATTGAAAGTAATAATAATAAACAATTACTAATTGGCAAATATGATTAACATACCTATAAAAAATTAGTATATTATACTCAGAAGATTGATTTATCAATCTAATATGTAGTAGTTGAAAGAACATTCGACTACCGCTCCATTTAGAAATACAATTAGTCGAAAGACTAATTTTTTTGTGCTTGAATATCTCATAAAATAGTAATATTACACTTATTTACTTTACGCTTTTATGATTATATTTATTTATAAAAAAGTTGCTTTTAATATATATAAATATATATAATTAAAGTAGAATAGATAAAGAATTGGATGTGTAAAGTATGAAGAAATTATTATTACCAATTTTATTATTTATGATGTTTGTACCATTTGTTGTTAAAGCAGAATCTAAATATCTTTATGATGTCTTAAAAGATGAAGCAGAAAACGGAGGATTAGCGCGCGAATATACAGGAGGACATCATGATTCTTTTATAAAAGAACCATCAAAAAAGATATATCATTGGTATGCCAATAATGATAATGAAGGGAATCAAATCCTTGAAAAGAATAATGTTATATTTGCTAATCACTGTTGGAAAATTATTAGAACAACTGATACTGGAGGAGTAAAACTAATCTATAATGGAGAAGTCGATAATAATAAATGCTTGGATACTAGAACAACTCATACTGGTATTCGTTCTACTCAAAATATTACCATAACAGATTCTTATTATTATGGAACTAATTACATATATAGTAAAGAGAATAATCAATATACTCTTTCTGGAAGTATTAATAAATATAATAATAATGAATCAAATAAAGAAGAAGTATTATATAAATACACTTGTTTAAAAACATCTAGTGATGAATCTTGTCCTTCATTATATTATATAAACTCATTTGTCAGTGATGATACGGCTAGTGCCTTCTTAATTCAGCCAAATAGTGTTTATTCCAATTATGGTACTCTTGGTAATTCAAAATATAATTCTCCTGCTGATGGAGGATATATGTATAATAAGCGATATGAAAGTATGAGTTTAGATTTCTCTGATTCTATTACTTTATCTACAAGTTTTTCATATTCAGATGGAAAATATACTCTTGGATCTAATCGCATAACTACTAAATTGAGTTATAGTAATAATTATGATACTTTAAGCAAATATCATTATAGTTGCTCTGGAACAAATACAGAATGTGAAAAAATAATGTTTATCTACTTTATATTTAATAAAAGTATCCAATATATAGAATTAGAAGGTGGAGAAAGTATTAACGATGCTATGAAAAATATGGTGTCTGATTCCAATCTTAATAAATATGATTCTATTATGAAAATAGCTGTAGATTCTTTTTTTCAAAATTATTTAATAGATTATAAAAATTATATTGAGGAAACAATTTTTTGTAATAATAGAAGTGTAAAAAAATATGGAGGATTTAGTCAAACTGGGAATTTAAATGGTGGTACAAATGCAAGTGGAATAACATTTGGTGACTTTGGATTAACTTATACTTCTACTAATGTAAGTTTATCTTGTAATAAAGATACGGATAAGTTTAGTATTATGAATGATCAAGCACATTTAAAGTATTCGATAGGGTTGCAATCAGCCCCTGAGGTTGCTCTTACTAAGAATGAGGCTGCTAATAAAAATGGATTAGTTTATTATTTGATGACTCCATCAATGTATATAAGAAATGGAGTAAGTGTTTTTGCAGTTTATACTGATGGATCATTATATACATATCCTCCTGCAAATCAATATGGAATTAAACCAAGTATTTCTCTTGCGTCCAATTTAAAATATATAAATGGTGATGGTTCTACAAATAGTCCTTATGTAATAGATACTAATAGTAGATATCAAATTAATGTAGAAAAAACTAATGAGATAGAAGATGCTCAGTTTAATCTTAATAATTTGACAAATATTGAATTTGGGAAAGAAGTAATATTTAAATTAACTCCAAAAACAGGATATCAAATAGATACAATGAAAATTATAGATACGGATGGTAATGATTTAGATTTTTCTATAACAGATGACAGTAATGAATATATATTTAATATGCCAAGTTCAGATGTAAGGATTGCACCTACTTATGAAAAAGTAAAAAATAGTGTTCATTTAGAAATAGTCAATGAAACAGAAGATTTTACTGTAAATATTGATGATATGAGTCAAGTTGAATTTGATGAAGAGGTTACTTTTAAAGTAACACCTCTTAAAGGATATAAAGTAAAAGGTATAAGAATTGTTGATATTGATGGTAATGAAATAGAATATAATACTACTGATAATATGAATTATTCATTTACTATGCCAGCTAGTGAAGTGACAATAATTCCTTCCTATGAAAGAGTAAGTAGTAGTGTTCATGTTGATGATAATAAGAACACTAAAGAATTTATAATTGAAGTAAATGATTCAAAAGCAGTAGTTTATGAAGATAAAGTTAAGTTTACAATTATTCCTGAAGAAGGCTATGAAGTAGAGAATATTGAAATAAAAGATAAAGAAGAAAATAAGATTGAATATAGAAAAACAGATAAAGAGTATGAATATGAGTTTACTATGCCAGCTAGTGATGTAATAATAATTCCAACATATAGAAAAATAGAATCAATTAATGCACCTGATACATTAAAAAACCCTAATACAGGTACGGGAATTTCTATTATAATAATATTTATGTTAATTATAAGTTCTATTACATACATTATATTCAAAAGGAAGAAAAATTATATTATGAAATGATCGTAAGATTAAGATATTATGAGCTAAGTGGGAGTATGAATTCCCACTTTTTATTTTAGGAACTTTTCTTTTGTGTTATATTTTATTTAACAATTGAGTTTATCAATTGCCTTATATAACATGATATTTGCGTATATAGAACAAAATGTCGCTCCATACAAAATTAACTAGTCAAATGACTAGTTTTTTGAAATTAAAAGTTATTTTATTATGTGTTTCTTCTTGGTTCTTTTACTAGTATCAAATATGATATTATAAAGATAAGTAATCTATAATAGTCAAATATAATCATTTATGATATAATATAAAAAATCTTTATAGAAGTGTCCTTTATGCAAGAATAAGAAGTATTAGTAGTGGTGGTAGTTTATGAATAAAAGAAGATTATTATATATAATAGTAACAATTCTTTTTATATTATTTTCATTAGAAGTAATATCAAAAACAGATTTATCAAATAATGTAGATTTAAGTAAATCTATTCAAATAATTTTAATATTATTCTTAATAAGAGTATCTATTGGCTGTACTCTCTATATTAGAAATCAGTATGAACAAAAAAAGTATTCTTATTCCATCATTATGAATTTAGGTTTATTAATTTTTATTAATGTAAATATTATGAGACAAATAAATTTATTAGTACAAAACTGGAATGTAGTAAGTATTCTAGATATCTATAATAATACTTTAAAATCATTTTCTTATTTTGCTATGTTAACTCTACCTTGCATTATTATACTTTCTATTTATAGTATGATAACGAATATTGTATTAATTAAAAAGGAAGGATTTGATCCAAAAAAAATGCTTGGAGTTTTTGTTGGCTTTTTGGCACTAATTGGTCTTGGTGGAACACAAGCACTATATTATATAATTGATAATGCATTAAATGGAACAGAGTCTCAATTTATTAAGTATTCCCTAGACATTTGTGTGAATGCATCTTTATCTTATTTATATACGTTAATGATTGCAACTCTATACTGTAATATTAAGGCTGCAAAACATACTCCTACTTATGATAAAGATTACATGATTATTTTAGGCTCTAGAATAAAAGAAGATGGAACTCTAACTCCCTTATTAAAGGGAAGAGTAGATAAAGCCATTGATTTTGGAAAGAAGCAATATGATTTATCAAAGAAAAAAATAATCTATATTCCATCTGGGGGAAAAGGAGGGGATGAGGTTATAGCAGAGGCAGAGGCTATGAAGAATTATCTTTTAGAAAAAGGTATTAAAGAGAATCAAATCATGATAGAAGATAAATCAAAAAGCACTTTTGAAAATATGAAATTTTCAAAGAATATGATAGATCAAGAAAATAAAAATGCAAAAATCTGTTTTTCGACAACCAACTATCACGTCTTTAGAAGTGGGGTTATAGCAAGTGAACAAGGAATTAATTGTGAAGGAATTGGAAGTACAACAAAATGGTATTTTTATACCAATGCTCTAATAAGAGAATTTATCGCAAACATAGTACAAGAAAAAAGAAATCATATCATATTATTAATCTTGATAAACATTTCATTATTAATTTTAATTGCAATAGGAAAACACTACAATTTCTTAAATATAATTTAAAAAAATACAATATTATAATTGTATTATTTTTTTTTCTTAAAAATTAAAATCTAAATAAACATATTGATTCATATCATAAGAAAGATTTTTATCAATCATTTTCTTTGCTATCTTACAGCATTGAGACATACGAACTCCATTATATAAGGGATCGATATATCGAATTTTAGCCCCATGATGTACATAATAAACATCTTTTGGTTGAGTAGCAGATACTTTAACTTTTTTAGCTGTTTTCCAAAGATTGAAAACATCTTTATATTTAGAAGATTCAATAATAGAAATAACATCTTCTTCTTTTAATTGATACAAATCTTGAACAGATATTTTTTTATCATCACTCAATCTTTTTAAAATATCCGCAAGAAACTGCATAGAGTAACGAGTTCTGTCTTCTCGGTATATAATAGATAATCTACTAGTAACTTTAACAAACTCTCTAGCAATCTTTTTTGTTTGAAAACCTAACTCAATTTCATTTTTTTCATTTTTTTGAATCATTATATCATTATAAATATTTTTGATTTGTTCTAAATGAAGTAATCGATAAGTAAACAATGCATTAGATAAAGAATATTCTAATCGATCTGATGACAACTGAGGAGTATCATTATCAGCAATAGGATATAAATGATAATTATCAACTTCTTCTATTTTGATATGATCTCTTTCTAATAAAGCCATAATTTCTTTTGAATTTTTAATAATTTCACTTGTTAAATCCTCAGTAGACTCTTGCGTCATATAGTCTCCATTTAAAAAATCAACGCAATGTTTAAATACAGGAGTTGCAATATCATGAAATAAACCGGATAAAGTTTGCTTTTTATCGTGTGTGAAATGCCAGATAATTAAAGCAACTGCAACAGAATGATCTAGACTTGAAAAGAAAAAATTACTATCAAATAAATCCGTATAAATGGTTCCACAAGTAACACTAATATATTGTTGAGACAATAACTCTTTCGTATTAATATAATCATGTAACCATAGAGGAAAATCAGGTTCTAATACTTTAAAATATTCTTTAATTTCATCTTGTACTTCATTATAATAATTCTTCATATTACACATCCTTAAAAATAATAATCACTTCTATCATACAATAATAAAACATATAATAAAATAAAAAATATTCAAAATTAAATCAAGTTATTGCATAAATAAGTTTATCATAAAATGGATTTTAAATTCATAAAAAATATTGATTCAAAAAATTGAAAAAAAAGAAAAACTGATATATAATGAAGATAATAAGAAAAGGAGAATGAGTATGGAAGAAAAAAAAGAAGAAGTATTAGAACAAAACCCACCAAAAGAAGAACCAAAAAAGAAAACAAAAAATAATGCTTGGAAAGTAGTCTTAATCATTGTAGTTTTTGTTTTAGTTGCATTTGGAATATCTTGCGGAATTGCATTCAGTTTAGTAAAACCAGTGGAGAAAAAATCAACGAAGAAAGAAGCAAAACCAGTTAAATCTGAGTATAGAATGACAGGAAATGATTTACAAAATTTCGACTTATACTTTTTACAATTAGAAAACAAAGAAAAGAACATGATTTATAGTCCATTATCTATTAAGTATGCATTAGCAATGCTTAATGAAGGAACAGATGGAAAAAGTCATGAAGAAATTGAAAAGTTAATTGGAGACTATAAACCAAAGAAATATAACAACAATGATAATATGGCTTTTGCTAATGCAATGTATATAAGAAATACATTCCAAAAGAATATTAAGGATTCTTATACAAAAACACTACAAGACAAATATGGAGCAGAAGTTAAAATTGAAGACTTTCAATCTGCTAAACCAATGAATGATTGGATTAGTAATAGAACATTTGGTCTTATTAGTGAGCTATTAGATGATGATACAGTAAGTCAAGAAAACTTCATCTTAATTAATGCTTTAGCAATTGATATGAATTGGAATAACCAATTACAATGTAAAGAAGGAAGAACGATTCCATGTTTATCATACTATGTAAAATATGATCATGAAGACTATAATGATGTTATTCATGAAGTATATGATGAATTTGAAAAAGTAAGCTTTAATGGAAAAGATGTAGATGCAGCAACTATTGGAGCAAGTATCAATAGATATGATATCTTTAAAGAATTAGGAGAAGAAAAGATTAGAAAAGAAGTTGGAGATGAACTTCAAACATATATTGATAATGGTGGAGAAATGTGTGGAGAAACACATGAATCATTCATGAAAACATATATGGAAGAGTTAGGAGCAAACTATAAGAGAATTGATAAATCAACAGACTTCTTATTCAATGAAGATGATGATGTAAAAGCATTTGCAAAAGACTTAAAAACATATAATGGAGTAACTCTACAATATGTTGCAATTATGCCTAAGACAGAATCTTTAACAAATTATATTAAAGATGTAGATGCTAATAAAGTAAGCAAAATAGTGAAAGAATTAAAAGATATTGAACTTGATAGTTTCAAAGATGGAGTTGTAACTAAAATACATGGAAGTATTCCATTCTTCAAGTATGATTATAAATTAGACTTAATGAAAGATTTAGAATCACTTGGAGTAGAATCAGTATTTGATATTAATAAAGCAGATTTATCTAAAATGTTAGATGATGAAAAACAATTTATTGGAGATGCTAGTCATAAAGCAACAATTGAATTTACAAATGATGGTATTAAAGCTGCTGCTGTAACAGCAATGGGTGGTATGGGAGGAGCAGGATGCTTCATTGATTTTGATCATGAGTATCCAGTACCAGTAGAAGAAATTGATTTAACATTTGATAAACCATACATGTATATCATAAGAGATAAAGAAACAGGAGAAGTTTGGTTCACCGGATCAGTATATGAACCATAAGAAAAATAATAATAAAAACCTATAAATCAAAAATTTATAGGTTTTTCTTTTGGTTAAAGGAATAAACAAAGAAAGGAGGGAGAAACTATAAAAGAAAGGATAACACAATGAAAAAATTAAGAAAAGAAATCATAATAGGAGTAGAAATAGGAATAACAGTATTTCTAATCATAATCTCAATTACTAGTAAACAAAGCAAAATTTATTATCAAAAAAAAGGTAATATGAATTACCAAGTATATTTAAAAGATAATAATTTTTATACAAAACCATATCAAGATTCTGATATGTCATATATTACAAGTTTAATAGAAAACATTAAAATAGATTTTGAATATGAAACTAATAGTAATAAAAACACAAATATCAATACAAAATATAAAATAAATGGACAATTAATGATAAAAGATAGAGATAATATGAATCAAACTTTTTATGAACAAACGTACCCATTACAAGATGAGAAGATAACGAAAAATACTAAAAATAATATCATAAAAGAATCAATCGAAATCAATTACAATCAATATAATGAAATAGCAAACTTATTCAAAAAAAATTATGGATTAAATACAGAAAGTAACTTTATTGTATCCTTCATAATAGAAGAAGAAATAGAGAATAATAAACAACAAGAAATCATGAATTTAACAATTCCATTATCAAAAAACTCTATAAAAATAGAAAAAAATGAGATTCATAAAGAAGGAGAAATATTAGAAGAAAAAAAACTCATGATAAAGCATAAATACCTTTTTTTAATAGGATTAATAATTGGAATTGATACAATAAAAAGAATAATGGCAATGTTATATCATATGAAAAAGAAAGAAAAGAAAAAGACAAAATTTGAAAAAGAAATAGGATCTATATTAAAAAAATATGATCGTTATATTGTAAATACAGATACTATTCCATCAAAAGAAAAATATGAAGTAATATATGTGAATAGTTTTACAGAATTATTAGATGCAAGAGATAGTGTTCAAGAACCAATTAAATATCATATTACAAAAGAACATACAGAATGTGAATTCTATATAACTCATCAAAATGAATTATACATATTAGAAAAAAGAGAAGAGATTATTTAATCTCTTCAATTATACTTCCTCCCCATTCTACAACAGTAAAGCCATTTCTTTGAGGACTAGATAATTTCTCTTCCAAAACATTAATTGGTTCTTTTAAAGGAAGATAATCCATCTGAATTCGAATAATACTATCAGGAGTAGGGGTAATAGAAAGTGGCATATATTCATTAATCTCATCCATTGTTTCAAAATAAATATAGTTATAAGGACTTTGCTTTAATTTAGGATACCAATAAATAATAAATTCTTGTGCTTCTTTATCATTTAGACCAAGTATTCTTAATTTTTCCTCTAAGAAAGAAAGAGTATCACTATTCTTTACTACAAATCCAACATTATGTTTTTTAGATACGTGATGATTTCCTTCCCAAAATAGACTATAGTATTCAAAAGAAGTATTAGTATCAATGATTGTTCCATCTTTTTTAACAAAATAATTCCATCCATCTTTGTATTCAGGATAAGTAATTGTTAAATAATCAGGATTTCCCAAAGAAACTTCTACATTCATATCTTCTTCAGGGTATAAATAAATAATAGGTTTATAGGCAATATCCGGATCACAATGAGGATCATTAGTAGAATGATAATTAATATCTACAATAGCATCCTGAATACTTTTATCAATTTCTAACATATAATAATAGTATTCTGGAGCACAAACTCCACAACTTGCTTTATAATAGAATAAAACATGTATAACACCATTTTCATAATAATAACCCTTTGGTTCTAAATTACTTTCTCGACATGAGTCATAAGCAATTTCTAAAGCAACATAATTAAAATGAGAAAAGTCATAATGATTAACATCTTCTTGTGGAAAATAATAAGAAAAATCTGAAGAATTCATAAATATCTGAGAATTACGATCTGAAAAGATTTTCTCATGAGAATGAGACAACATTGTAAATTTTCCTTCTTGATAATTAGAAGAAATTGGTAAACTATTACGATTTAGATAAAATAGAAGAATGCATATCAAGATACATAATACAAGAGTAATAACCAAAAATATTTTATAATTCTTTTTAAAAAAACTCATATCTAACACATCCGTTCTTTATACTCTCATAATATCATAAGTAGAGAAAAACTACTATCTTTTTTTTGAATTGCTTTTTAAAAAACATTTATAGTATAATAAATGAGATATATGAGGTGATAAAAATGAGCAATACAATAAAGGCACCATGGTATAAGTACTATGGAAAAGAAAAACAACATTTAGAATATCCAGACTTTTCAGCATATAAATTAATTGAATATACAGCCAGTAAGCATTTAAGTAATATAAGTTATAACTATTACGGAAACAAAAAAACTTATCATGAATTTTTAAAACAAATTGATGAGGCAGCACGTGCATTAAAAGCAATAGGAGTAAAACATAAAGATGTAGTATCCATCTGTATGCCAAATACCCCAGAAGGAATTATATCTTTTTATGCTTGTAATAAGATTGGTGCCATTGCTAGTATGATTCATCCATTATCTGCAGAAAATGAAATAAAGAATTATTTAAATATTTCAAAAACAGAATGGTTAATAGCAATTGATTTTACAATACCTAAAATAGATAAAATAATAAAACAAACAAAAGTAAAAAAAATTATTACAGTAGGTGTTGGAGAATCCATGCCAATCCATATGAAATCATTATATGCAGCAACAAATGTTCATAAAACTCTACTATCTTTAAATCCAATTAATTATTTAAATGAAGATTATAATGAAGCACACAGTAAAACAATTAGTTGGAAAGAGTTTATTAGACTAGGAAAAGAATATAATAAAGAAATTGAAGATGGTTTTAAAGGAAAAGAAATAGCGGCAATATTATATTCTGGAGGAACAACTGGTACACCAAAAGGAGTAAAATTAACAAACTTAAATTTAAATGCATCAGCAATGCAAAACTTTGAACATGTAGCATGTTTAAGAGACAAAGACAAAGTTTTAGCAATTATGCCAATCTTTCATGGATTTGGTTTAAGTGTATGTATACATTGTGTTCAATATTTTGGAGGAACAAGTATTTTATTACCACAATTTAATGCAAAAACATTCGATAAAATTATAAAGAAATATGAGCCAAACGTTTTAGTTGGAGTTCCTACCTTATTTGAAGCAATGACACAAAATAATAATTTTAATCATATGAAATTAGATTTTTTAACCTGTATCATCTCAGGTGGAGATTCTTTATCTATAGAATTGAAAAAGAAATTTGATGATTGGCTTGAAAAACATAAGGCTCCAACTACCATTCGAGAAGGATATGGTCTAACAGAGTGTTGTGCAGCAAGTTGTTTTACACCTTTAAATAATTATCGACCTGGAAGTATTGGAATCCCATATCCAGATACTTACTATAAAATAGTGGAAGATGGTACAGAAAAAGAAGTACCATATGGACAAGAAGGAGAAATTGTAATTACTGGGCCAACTGTTATGGCAGGATATATTCATAATCGAAAAGAGACGAAACAAACTTTAAGAAAGCACAAAGATGGAAGAATCTGGTTACATACAGGTGATCAAGGAATCATGGATAAAGATGGTTTTGTCTATTTCAAAGGAAGATTAAAGAGAATGATTATCTCATCAGGATATAACATCTACCCAACCAATATTGAAAATGTAATAGATTCCCACCCAGAAGTTAGAATGTCCTGTGTTATTGGAATCCCACATCCATATAAAGTAACTGCAGCCAAAGCATTTATTGTTTTGAAAGATTCTAGTAAAGAATCAGATGAATTGCTAGAATCTATTAAAGAATTAGTAGAAAAAAATCTAGCAAGATTCTCTTGGCCAGTAGAGTATGAATTTCGGAAAGAATTACCAAAAACTTTAGTCGGAAAAGTAGCATTTAATGTGCTTATTCATGAAGAAGAAATGAAGACAAAAGATAGAAAATGGGATAAGGAAGAAGATCTTCTAGAACAAGTAGAGGATGAAACTAGTAATGAAGAATTATTAGATAAACTAAAAAAAGATAAAGAGTGAGAAAAAGCAAATATTGTTTTTGCTTTTTTGTTTTGATATACTAAAACTAGGTGATACTATGAAAATGCTAGCAAGTGATTTTGATGATACATTATATATAGAAGAAAATCCGGAACAAACAAAAAAAAATATAGGAGCAATCAAAAAATTTATATCATATGGAAATATATTTTGTATTATTACGGGAAGAAATTATACAAGTATTAAAAAACTATTAAATGAGTTA
Organism: uncultured Caryophanales bacterium; assembly: GCA_946623125.1. Lineage (GTDB taxonomy): Bacteria > Bacillota_I > Bacilli_A > RF39 > UBA660 > UBA3789. The sequence goes on from CAMOQR010000025.1 coordinate 11,962, forward strand.
AAAGTTCCATATACATATCTTATTTGTGATGATGGTGCAAAAATTTTTAATTCAGTAGATTATGGGATTGATACTACTTATTTGGAAGAAGAAGATATAAAAATAATAGAAAAAATCTTAAAAGAAAAAGAATGGAATTATTATTTAGATGATGGATATAATAAAACAGAATACCTACAAGATTGTGTAAAAATAGTAGTAAATTCAGAAGATAAAAAAGAACAAGAAAATATTGTAAATACACTAAAAGAACAATGTGATATTCATATTTATTCCAGTAGAAAACATGTAAATATTATCAATAAAACAGTAAATAAGAAAAATGCCTTAAATAAACTAATCAACATTGAAAATTTGCAAGATAGAAATTTATATGTAATAGGGGATAATGATAATGACTATGAAATGCTAAAAGAATTTGATGGAGTAATAATGAAAAATCATCATAAAAAACTAGAGTCATTAGAGAAAAAAGAAGTAAATAATTTAGAAGAATATATAGAAGAATTAATGAAAGATTAATTCTTTTTTTCATATAATTCTATAGGTGATACTTATGGATATTTTTTTATTAGAATTAATTGGAGAATATGGATACTTTGGAATGTTTATTGGAATGGTATTAGAAGCAGTTATTATTGTAATACCAAGTGAATTAATTCTTGCAACAGGAGGAATTCTTGCAAGTCAAAAAATATTTTCCTTTTTAGGAGCATTTTTAACGGGATTACTAGGAAGTGTTTTTTGTGCAATTGCAATATATGCTATGGGATACTTTGGAGGAAAACCATTTGTAAAAAAATATGGGAAATATTTTTTTATGAAAGAAGAAGATATTGAAAAAAGTGATTCCTGGTTTCAAAAATATGGATTACTATCAGCCTTAATCGGAAGAAATTTTCCAATTATTAGAACATTAATCTCTCTACCAATTGGAATTATGAGACAATCCTTTATAAAATTTGTACTTTATACTACAATTGGTTCTATTCCTTGGACAATTGCTTTTGTATACTTTGGTTATGCTTTAGGAGAAAACTGGATCATAATAAATTCTTATTTAGAATATTTAAAAATACCAATCTATTTATTATTAGGATTTCTTACGATAAGATTCATAATAAAAAAGAAGAATGAAATTCATTCTTCTAAAAAGCAAGTTCATTACTAATTTTACATACAACAACAGAGTTAATAATTTTAACATCTCCTAATTTCATATTTTTAAATTCATCACTTCTGCCAATTTCTTGATAAGTATCATAATCAATAATAGAAATTCGCTCTCCAAAGTAATGATCAAAGAATATTTCAATTTCTAATATTCCAAAATAATTATCATAAGTTTCATAATCTTTTGATAAATACCCATTACTAGTAGGAACTAACTTAGATTGATAACGAATCACATCACTAAACATCCAATTTAAATCCTCTTGATAGTCATCAAGGGCCTTTGCTTTGTTTAATAAAGAAATACTCTCATAATAATGATTTCTCCAAGTATCTTCTCTAGACATAAATGTTCCATTATTGGATAGTAAGAAAGTATAAGAAAGAACGATTAATAAAGTATAAGATATATATTTCATAAAGGAATAATGAAAATAATCAATAGAAGAAATGACAAGAATATAAGTCATAATAAAACCAATACCAGTAACTAAATTAATTGTTGTATCACAAGCAATTAAATCCATAATATTAGTAGAAATTGGGAAGACAATAAGGAAAAATAAGAATAGAAAACGATTCGTCCAATTCATTTTCTTAAAAGGTTGAATAAGACTAATAAAGAATAGAATAAATAAGAAAACATGAATAATATTTCTAAAATAATATTGATTAAAAATAATTGTCTCGGAAAAGAAATAAGAAAAATAATCAAAATAGGCATGCATGATACTTTTAGGAAGAGAAAGGATAGTATCAATTCCAAAAGAACTAGCACCCTTATAATTAGCCATACTTCTTCCAAAAAGAAACATTCCACCTTTTAACAGAATAAAATAAGAAACTAATCCCATGAAAACAAGAAAGAAATTTCTAATAAACTTTTTAAAATTAAATTGACTATTTAATAATTTTATCATTTCAAGAACAAGTACTCCTGTTAAAGTAACACTAATATAGGCTTGGTATAAAGATAAAGAGGAAATGATAAATAGAATAGACAGAATTGGCCTATCTTTTTGAATAAAATAAATAGCAAGAATAGAAAATAATAAAGAAAAAGAATAACTATCAAAACAATAAATAAATAATGCAGATTCCGATAATGTAGGAAATAATACAAGTAAAAGAGTCAAAACAATAACAGGAATCTTTTTATGAATACCATATATTTTTTTTAAAAAAATAGCACTTAATGAAATATTAAATAATGCAATAAACATAATAACAGGAGCAGTAACCAATCCACCTCTTAATCGATCAACAATTAAAAGAAACGGTCTTCCTAAATCAACTTCCCATCCATTGGATTTATAAATAGGACCATAAGCCAAACCATCAGGAGATAAAACATGATTCGTTAATAAATAAAAAAAGTTTAACAAACCAAAAATAAAAGTAAAAAGAAATATCATTTTTTCTTCTTTAATCAATTTTTTTATATTTTTTTCTAAATAATCAATCATCGTAATTCACCTCAATATTATTATAATTTGTTAAGATAAAATTTTACAAGAAATAAAAGAAAAATCTAGCGTTTTTCAAAGAATCATGATATAATGAGTAGCGACGTGTTAAGAGGTGGAAGAATATGGAAAAAAGAAATGTAGCAATTATTGCCCATGTAGACCATGGAAAAACAACATTAGTAGATGGTATATTAAAACATTCCGGAATGTTCCGTGAAAATGAAGATGTATCAAATATTTCAATGGACTCAAATGATTTAGAAAGAGAAAGAGGAATTACAATTCTTGCAAAGACAACAGCCTTAGATTACAAAGGAGTAAGAATTAATATTTTAGATACTCCAGGACATGCTGACTTTGGTGGAGAAGTAGAACGTATCATGAACATGGTCGATGGTGTTCTATTAGTAGTAGATGCTTATGAAGGAGCAATGCCACAAACAAGATTTGTATTGAAAAAAGCCTTTGAAGCAGGAGTAAAACCAATTGTTGTAATTAATAAAGTAGACAAACCAAGTGCAAGATGTAAACAAGTAGTAGATGAAGTACTAGATTTATTTATTGAATTAGGTGCAGATGAAGATCAATTAGATTTCCAAGTAATTTATGCATCAGCAATCAATAACACTTGCTCTTTAAGTGATGATTTGTCAACACAAACTCCAGGTTTTTCAGAAATCCTTGATAAAATCATCGAACTAATTCCTGCTCCAACTGGAGATAAAAATGCACCACTTCAATTCCAACCAGCCTTATTAGACTATAATGAATTTGTTGGAAGAATTGGAATTGGAAGAGTACAAAATGGTACAATTAAAGCAGGAGAGACAGTAACATGTTGCCGTCTAGATGGTACAACAAAACAATTTAGAATTCAAAAACTATTTGGATATTATGGATATAACAGAATTGAAATAGAAAGTGCTGAGGCAGGAGATATTATTGCTATATCAGGACTTGCTGATATTTCTGTTGGAGAAACAATTTGTAATAATGATAATATTCTTCCATTACCTAAACTTCATATTGATGAACCAACTCTTCAAATGACCTTTGGAACAAACTCATCTCCAATGGTAGGAAGAGATGGAAAAATTGTAACGGCAAGAAAAATAGAAGAAAGATTAATGAGAGAAACTCAAAAAGATGTTTCTTTGAAGGTTGAACCTGCAACGAATGAATCATTCTTAGTTAGTGGACGTGGGGAACTACATTTAGGAATACTAATTGAAAATATGCGTAGAGAAGGATTTGAACTTGAAGTATCAAAACCAACGGTAATTATTAAAGAAATAGATGGTGTAAAATGTGAACCATATGAAGAATTACAAATAGAAGTACCAGAAGAATCAGTCGGATCTGTAATTGAACAAATTGGTATTCGTGGTGGAAAAATGATTAGTATGAATAATTTTGAAAATCAAGTAAGATTATTATATACAATTCCATCTCGTGGTTTAATTGGATTCTCAACAGACTTTATGACACTAACAAAAGGATATGGAATTATGAATCATTCCTTTAGCGAATACGCACCAGTTGAAACAGTAGACATTGGAGAAAGAAAACTAGGAGTACTAGTTTCTATGGAAAATGGAAATGCAACAGCATACTCTATTGGAAACTTAGAAGA
>CAMOQR010000026.1 GCA_946623125.1 uncultured Caryophanales bacterium
TATAGTCTTTTTCAAAATTTAAAATATTTTTATAGTTTGCTCCTCTAAAACTATAGATACTCTGTGAATCATCTCCTACACAGGTAATTTTTCTATTTTTTTCACTTAGTAGTTTTGTTAAAATGTATTGGGCCTCGTTTGTATCCTGATACTCATCTATTAATATATATTGGTAAATATCTTGATATCGTGCTAAAACATCAGGATGTTTTTTGAATAGTTCAATTGGTAATAATAATAAATCATCAAAGTCTACAGAATTGTTTTTTTGTAATTTTTTTTCATATTTACTATATACTTCTTGTACTACTTTTTCATAATCACTTACAGCATATCTTTCATACATTTCTGGAGATGTCATTTCATTTTTACAACTACTAATTTTATTTCGAATGGCTCTTGGATTATATATTTTTGGATCACAATTCATATCTTTTAGTATTTTCTTCACTACTGTTAAAGAGTCATCACTATCCATAATTACAAAGTTTTTATCATATCCTAAAACATCATAGTTTTCTCTTAATAGTTTTAATCCAAAACTATGGAATGTTGATATCGTTAGTTTTTTTGCTTCTGTTCCAATTTGTGCTGTAATACGATCTTTCATTTCTTTTGCAGCCTTATTTGTAAAGGTTATAGCAAGAATACTATAGGGACTTGCTCCTTTTTCTTCTATTAAATAAGCAATTTTTGTTGTTAGAGTTTTGGTTTTTCCAGCACCTGCTCCTGCAATTATTAATAATGGTCCATCATTATATAATACTGCCTCTCTTTGACGATCATTTAATTCATCTAAATTCATATTCTTCACTTCCTGTACTTTTCATTATACCTTACTTTTTTATTTGAAACAAACTAAAAAGCATTCTTATCGAATGCTTCTGTATAATCTTTCTAATTCTGTTAATTTTGCTTGTTCTGTTTCTTCTTGTAATTTTTGTTGTAAATAATGTTCCACTTTTCTTTCTTCTCTTCTTCTTTTTTCTTCTAGTTCTTGTTGTTTTCTTTGTTCTTCTAATCTTTCTTGTTCTTTTCTTAGAAGTTCTCTTCTTTCTTCCTCCATTTTTATGATTTCTTGTTTTTGTTCATCTCTTGTTTTATTATCAATAACTATTTCTGGAATAATATCTTGTATTTCCTCTTTTATTGTTTCTTTTATTTGTTTTGGAGGATTATATTTTTCTTCTATTTGTTTACTAGAAGTTGCTGAATATTTTTTTTCTATATTATTATCATCTTTATACTCAATTTCTATTTTTGGTATTTCTATTTTAATATTATTTTTTTTCTTTTTCATTTGTTGTTCTTTTAGAATTTTTGAGAATAATTTATATTCTTCTAAAGTAAATCGATTTTCAAAGTCGTTTAAAATAATCTCATTTTCTTTTGCTGCATCTTTGATTATTAAAGTATCTTTATGTGGAACATTTCCGTATACAAAGTCTGGTATTGTAGTTGGTATGTAATTTTCTGGTAATTTTTTAACTTTTTTACGTATAATTATTTTCTTAACTTTTGGTTTATAATCTTTCTTCAAGTAGATTAATATTATTTTATATAAGATTAAAAAGATAATCCATACGATAAAAATAGTACTCGATAATTCAATTAATGCTCTTGCATTTTGATTTTCATATATAGATGATTCACTAAATACATCTAATTTATCTTTGGCTACTGTATTTAATATTAGTGCTAGTAAGTAATTCATTACAATAAATACGCCAATATTTAAAGTACGTATTTGTTTTGAAGATTTGTAGTTAAATACAGATATCCATAATATGATGTTCATTACAATTAATGCTGCAAAATAGATTGCTATGTTTGGAAAAAATAATGCTATGAAAAAATGATTCATCATATATTGAAACATCTTTCCTAAAGATGAATGGTATGCAATTAATAATATGATTAGGATTGATAAAATGGTTCCTATATATATTCTTTTGTACATTTTTTCATTTCTAGGATTAATTAGTGATAAAGTAAATCCAAGAATGATTAAAACTACTAATAGGATAATAAATAATTTTGATTCTTTTGATACGTTTACTAATACACCTAGCTTGTCTATAAATGACATTTTTGTCATACCATCACCCCCTTAAATTTTTATTCTTCTATATTATCTAGCTCTAATATGTATATTGTCTGTGTAGTTGAATCGTTGTTTGTACATGTTATTAATGTTAGTGTTGTTTTATCATAATTACGATAGATTGCAAGTTTTCCTGTTTTTGGTTGTGTGTATATATTTACTATGCTGTAGTTATATTTTTTATTTTGATAAGAAATATATGCTGTATCTCCAACGTTTAATTTATATAAATCATTAAAGAATGAATTCCAACCTGTTCCTGAGTGACCTGCAATAATAAAATTTCCATTTTTTACGTTTGGATAATTCGATCCTTCTACTACTAATAGATTGATATCAACATTATTTTGTGATGATCGATTATCTAAAAAACCTTTTGTTAAATTGATTTTCGGTATTGTTAAATAACCAATATATTCGTCCGTTATTTCTCCTGTTAATCCTGGATCTTCTAATGGCTCTCTTTCATCCTCTTCTTCTTTTATTTCCACCTTTAAATTTTCAACCGTTTTTTCTTTGGCATTATAGAAGGTTTTAGACATATAATCATAAGCCATTATTTTTTGTGATTGAATATAATTGTAAAAAAGAAAGAATCCTCCAATTAATGTTATTAAGGCACCTATAAATGCGGTAACATATGGAGAGACCCTTTCCTTATTTATTGAATTTTGTTTGTCCATTTTGAACAATATAACGAACTCCTAATCCTGATATTACAATACCTAATATTATCATAATCATTGATGACATAGATGCTGTATCTGGAACTGGAACTTCTCTTGCATTTGCAATTGTAATTTGATGTGATAAATGGTTATCATCAATTACAAATGTCGTTACTTTTGTATTTCTGATGTATCCAGCAGGTGCTGCTTCTTCTTCAACTGTATAAGTTCCGTATGCTAAATCTGTAAATGTTTCAGACGTTTCTTTTGATATGAATCTACGAATTACAGTTCCCTTTGAATCTTTAACAACTAATGTTGCTCCAGCCAATGGTTTAGATGTTGCTTGATCAACTTTTGTGATATTAACAACTACTTTTTGTGGAGCATTTTCAAAATCAATTCTAATATCTTTATGATCATTTGATAATGTAAATGTTAAAGTATTTTTATTTAATTTGTATCCTGTTGGAGCACTAATTTCTTCAATTTTATAAGTTCCATTTGGTAAGTTACGAATTACATGAGCATTTAATGTAGATGTCCATCTTGTTAATTCTTTACCATTTGCATCTTTAATTGCTAATACTGCTCCGGCAATTGGTTGTTTTGTATTAGTATCAACTTTTACTACAGCAACTCTTGATGATGATATATCTAATGAAATACTTGCATTTGCAGTTGTTTGATATTTTTCTAATAAAACTACATTTTGCATTGTAGAATCTTGTGGTCTATATTCATTTAATTCATAGTTAATTGTTGAAATAGTTTTTGCTTCTACTTTAATTGTTGTTTCTGTATTTTTAATTTTAGTTGCATCTATTTTAATTCTAAAGCTTTCATTTACTGCTACTGGGAATGAACCATTATAGGTAAATGTTGTTCCATTCTTTTCAACTTTTGTTCCTTCTGGAACATTTGATAATGTTACATCATAAGATGAAATATTTACAGATTGTCCTGCATTAATTGGTTTTGATACATAGTATCCATCAATTAATTCTAATGAAAAGTCTGAGGTGTATAATTCAAATACCATGTTTTCTTTTCCAACATTTTTCATAGAATCATATCTATGGTTGATTCCTTCTTGTACTAAGTTTCTTACATATTTTCTTAAATCGTATGCATCAGAACCTTTTTCTTTAAATTGTTCTCCTAAGTTTGTTGAACCAGTTGTTGCATCTAGATACCACCATACTGCTGTTTGAGTAATGTAATAATCTTTATCAGTATCTCCTGTAATAGTTTTTACAGGGTATCCATTTTTAAGGATATACAATAATCCTCCATTTACTACATTACTGTTTCTAACGATATCTGCTGTAATATTTTTAGCAGTATGTTTATTCATATCTACACAGTATAATAGTTTTCCATCTGTTGTTTTCTTATAATGGAATTTTACACCTGCAATATAAGCTCCTGTATTAGGAGCCTCTCCTAATTGAATTTGACTATCACCTATTGCATTAACTTTTAGTAATCCTGATCCTAGCATGATGATTGTCATCATTAACATCATGATTTTTCTTGAAATACTTTTAATTCGTTCCATAATCTATTCCCCCTCTAATTAATGTGGTCTTATTATAACATATTTTTCTTTATTTTTCAAGTGTTATGCTATTTTTTTTGAATCTATGACTTGATTATCAATATCATAAATTGTAAATGTCGCATCATCATATATCATATAAGTAGGTTTTCCTTCTTTAGGTAATGATATAGATCCTGGGTTTATAAATAAATTATTATTCTTCTCTTTAATAAATGGAGTATGATAATGTCCATATACTAATATTCTATTTTGATATGGCCAATTATCTTCATTATAGATATGACCATGTGTTAGATATATTTCATTTTTTCCATCTATTAATAATCCTAAGTCTTTTATGATGGGAAACTGACAGACAACATGGTCTATTTCTGAATCACAATTTCCTTGTATACAAATAATTTTATCATCATATTGATTTAAAAAATTAAGGACATACTGGATATCATATCCCTCTTTCATTTTATTTCTTGGACCAATATAAAATAGATCACCTAGTACTATTATTTTGTCAATGTGTTTTTCTTCAATTCTTTGTTGAATCAACGGTAAATATGTTTTTATTCCATGGATATCAGATAAAAAAATACATTTCATTTTATCACCTCATTTTCAGTATAACACATTTTTATTTTTTTCATATAATACATTGTTAGGAGAGATTTATGAAGAAAAAAATATTTGTTTATTGTTTATGTATTATCATGATTTTTATTATTGCATCTTCTGTTTTATTTTCAAAAACTGCTACTAAGGAGTCTAAAAATATTACAAATGATAAAATTACTTTAACAGAAGTTGCTCATACTGTTTTTTATGCACCATTATATGTTTCTATTGAAAAAAATTATTTCAAAAAAAATCATTTAGATGTTGAATTAATTTTAGCAAATGGTGCAGATAAAGTTGCTTCTACTCTACTTTCAAATGATGCTCAAATCGGATTATCTGGAGCAGAGGCTACTATTTATGTTTATAATAGAGGAGAAAAAAATTATTTACAAACTTTTTCACAATTAACGCAAAAAGATGGAAGTTTTATTGTATCTAGAGAAAAATATGATCATTTTACTTTAGATGATTTAAAGGGAAAAACTATTATCGGAGGACGTGAGGCAGGTATGCCTGAGATGACACTTGAGTATGCTCTTCGAAAAAATGGTTTGGATCCTAGAAAAGATATGAATATTGATACTTCTATCGCATTTGCTGCTATGGGTGGAACATTTATTGGTGGATATGGAGATTTTGTTACTTTGTTCGAACCAACTGCCAGTATTGTAGAAAAACAAGGATATGGATATGTTGTTGAAAGTGTTGGAAGTCTTGGTGGTATTGTTCCTTATACATCTTTTTCAGCAAGAAAAGACTATATTCAAAAGAATCCAAAAATTATAAAAGAATTTAATGATTCCATTCAAATGGGACTTGATTATGTACATACTCACTCCGATAAAGAAGTTGCATCTGTTATATTAAAACAATTCCCTGATTCTAGTTTAGATGAAATTGTTGATGCAGTTAGTCGATATCGTGGGATTGAGGCTTGGCCTGAAACGACTCAGTTTTCTGAAGAATCTTTTAATCATTTGCAAGATATTATGATTGAATATGGGGAATTACCTGAAAAAGTTTCATATCAAAAATTGTTCTATCAAATAAAATAAAGCATTTGCTTTATTTTATTTTGTTTGTATGTCCTTATCATTCTTATATTTTTTTCATACACTATTATAGTAGGAGGTTGTATGAAAAAAATATTAGAGGTATCTAATTTAAAAAAAATATATTATACAGAAAAAGAAGAAGTTCTTTCTTTGAAAGATATTTCCTTTAATGTAAATGAAGGAGAATTTATCTCCATCATTGGACCAAGTGGTTGTGGAAAAAGTACTATTCTATCCATACTAGGAGGATTGTTAACTCCAACAAGTGGGAATATTGCTCTTCTAAATCATTATAAAATTTCCTACATGTTGCAAGATGATGCCTTACTTCCTTTTTGTACTATTTTAGATAATTGTCTTTTAGGATTAAAAATTGAAGGAAAATTAAATAAAAAGAATAAAGATTATGTTATCCATCTTTTAAATACATATGGTTTAGGAGATTTTATGAATCAATATCCTGAAAATTTGTCTGGAGGTATGAGACAAAGAGCAGCACTTATTCGTACTCTTGCTGTGAAGCCTGATTTATTGTTGTTAGATGAACCTATGTCGGCCTTAGATTATCAATCTCGTTTATCTATTGGAGACGATCTTTATCGAATCATTAAAGAAGAAGGGAAAACTGCTATTATGGTAACCCATGATATAGGCGAGGCTATTAGTATGTCTGATCGAATTCTTGTGTTATCTAAAAGACCCGCTATTGTAAAAAAAGAATATGATATTGTATTAGAAAATAAATCAACTCCTATTCAAAATCGTAGTGATAAAAATTTTTCTAATTATTTTCAAAAAATATGGGGTGATTTAAATGAAAAAAATTAGTTTAGAACAGGAACAATTTTTATTAGAAAAAAAACGAAAGAAAAGAATCATCTATTTTTTTCAATTCTTTATTATAGCTGTCTTTTTGTTACTATGGCAATTTTGTTCTTCAAACGGATTTATTAATTCATTTTTATTTTCTAGTCCTTCTAAAATGCTTGTCACTATTCATGGATTAGTCATTGATGGAGAATTATATTCTCATATGATGATTACTTTATGGGAAATCTTTATCAGTTTTATCATTTCTTCTTTCTTAGCCATTTTTATTGCTGCCATATTATGGTGGTTTCCAAATCTTGCTAAAGTAACTGATCCATATTTAACCATATTAAATTCACTTCCTAAAGTGGCTCTCGGCCCTTTGATTATTATTTGGTTAGGGGCAGGAACCTTTTCTATTATTTTTATGAGTTTATTAATTAGTGTTTTTGTATCCATCTTAACAATTTATCATGGCTTTTTAAATGTTTCTAATTCTTATATTATAATGGCTAAAAGTTTTGGAGCAAGTAAGTGGCAATTATTTCAATATGTCATTTTCCCCTACAATAGAGGTAATATTCTTTCAGCATTAAAAGTGAATATTTCTATGAATTTTATTGGTGTTATTATGGGTGAATTATTAGTTTCTAAAAAAGGAATTGGGTATTTAATTATGTATGGATCTCAAGTGTTTAACTTAGACTTAGTCATTTCTTGTGTATTTCTTTTAGGAATTGTTTCGTACCTTTTATATTGTATTATACAAAAAATAAAGTAGATTACTCTACTTTATTTTTCTTTATATAGAATATATCACGCGTTTTTTTATTTATCTCAAAAGAGTTATTATACTGTTATATATACACCATTCATTTGGTCATATTTATCCACTGCCCCACCATAGAATTGGAATACATTTCCATATCCAGATAATCCAATCGTAAATGATTGAGCATTTGTTAAAGAAATGTTTTCAACTGCATGCTGATGTGTCATGAAGATTACTCCGTGTCCTGTGTAGGCAAATGATTGTGAAACATATAAATCATCACCATCAGGTACAGGAACAACCGCACCAAATCCATCATCTTCATAAACCATTGCAGCGGCTACTCCAGAGTCTAAAGTCGAAGTGTAATTTGTTGCTGGTGTTGAAATTCTAGTTGGTCCGCTAATATAGGCACCAATTACATCATAACTTTTGACACTTGGTTCTCCAAGCCAATTAACAACAAGGACTGCTCTACATAAGGCTCCGCATACTTTGGCCATATTCAGGCTTCTTGAATAATTTGCAAAGTACGTTAAGTCTTGAGGAGATGCCATATCTCTCATACTGATTGGAGCATCATTCACACATAGACTTACTTTTTCTATTTCATCATTTACAAAATCAAAGCCTTCATATTCATCATACATTTCCTGTGTCATCAAGTTTTGATAACCATCATAAAATAGTTCTGTAAAAAAGTCGTATGCTTCTCTTGTGAATGATACTCCATACTGATTTCTAAAGTATTCTTCTGCATATACTGGTTTATAATAAAAAATGAACCCAAGTATCACAAATACCAAACACATCTTCCCTAATCTTTTCATTTTTCTTTCCTCCTTTCACTAACATTTTACCGAATAATGTCATATAAAGGGGAGCAATTATTACTTGCCACTATACTTTTCTTGAAAGATTTTTAGAATTTCATTCATATCTGTTACTGCTTCTTCATTAATTTCTTCTGGTAGATAGAATATTCTATTTTCTGTTTCTTCAAAATTTATATATTGATTATATTGAATGTAATTTGATTGTCTTGCATAGTTCCAACTATCTATCACGTTATCATATAATGCATCTACGTAGATATCATTTAAATAATTACTTATGAATATATCTTTTCCTTCATTTTGAAAGTTTATGGATTTTTTTCCTAAGTCGTCTATTCCTTTTTCTTCAAGTATTGCGATTATTTCATCATAGTTGATTTCATTATCATTACTTTCATTATTGTGACTTATTTCATTACTATTGTTTTCTTCTGTTGGATTTTCTTTTAATTCTTCTTTATTTTCTACTTGTGTTTCTTCTACTATAGTTTGTTCGGTTTCTTTTGGTGGATTTTCTACTTCCTCCTTTTGTTCTTCTTTTATGATTTCATTCTTTTCTTCATTTTGACAAATATTATTCTCTAATTTTAATTCTTCTGGTTCATCCTTGTTTAACTCTCTATTTCTTAATTCCATGTTTTTTAGATACTCTTCATTTTCTAATTGAATCATTTTTTCTAATCTATTTTCTTGATTCATTTTTCTTAAACTCATATCTTCTAATAATTCTTGTCGATGTTGATCGGTTATAAAACCATTTTTAAAATCTTCATCCATTATTAATTTCATGGTTTCTTCTTTATTATCATCATAATAAATTGTCAAAAATAAATTGTTTAACATCCTTTTTCTTGTATCCTTTATATTCGTTATTATTTCAAGTGATATTCCTATATTTTCATCAATTTTATATAGTACTTTCTTTTTTTTATTATTGTCATATGTATATAGTTTTGCATTCTTAACATTTTCTTCAAATTTCGGAATAATATTTCCAATTCTAATATAATTCTTTTTGGCTGTTGTTATTATGATTCCTTCTTTTAATAAAAACTTTTCACTTTCTCCTGTTACTGTATATACTTTAATAGAATTATAATTTGAAATAAAATAATAACCTAAAAATAAGAATAGCAACATAATAATTGATAAAGAAAATAAAGTGATTATTCTTTTAATTTTTGATGTTTTTTTATTATTTTCATCTACTAAATTTAATGTAATTTTTTCTAATTCTTTTTTATTATTTTTTCCACCTAGTAGTATTTCATTGATTGAAACATTAAAAATTTCACTTAATTTAATTAGGATATCTGAATCAGGTATTGCTTTTCCATTTTCCCAATTACTTATTGCTTGTCTTGTTACATGAAGTTCTTCTCCTAATTTATTTTGACTATAACCTTTTTTTATTCTTAATTCTTTAATAAAAGTTCCAATTTTATCAATATTCATTTTTATCACCGTTTCTTATCATAACTTTATTTTAAAATTTTCTCTTTTATTTTTATAAAATAAATATTCTATTTCCCCTAAATAAACAATATTTCTTTTTTCAAATGAAATAATTATTTTAGGTGAAGTTCATGATCCTAGAAAATTTAAGAGCAAGTCGAGAAGATTTAGATTTAAAGCAAAAAGATATTGCGGAATTTTTTCACTTACATTATTCTACTATTTCTGGATGGGAAACTGGAAAAGATACGATTCCTATAGAAAGATTAATTCAATATGCAAATGAATTTTCTTTAAGTCTTGATTATTTATTTGGTATTATTTCTAAAAATGAAAAATATTCTCCAATTCATTTAGATTTATTGGAGCTTGCTAATAATTTAACCGAATTAAGATTACAAAATAAACGTACTCAGGATTATGTTGCGAAAAAATTAAATACTTCACAATCAGCATATTCCCATTATGAAACGGCTAGTAATATTATTCCAACTAGTTTCGTTTATGGATTAACTAAAATATATAAGCCTTTTTCTATTGATGAATTATTTGGAAGAAAAAAAATTGTATCATGATTGATACAATTTTTATTTTGATTCATATTCATCTGGTGCTGTATAAACTGGTGTTTTTGGTTCACTTTCATATGGATCAATGTAGCCAGAATTATTATTTGATGATGATGCATTATTCCAACAGTCACTTAATACGAAACTGTCATCTAATATTCCCATTACTGTATTGACTAATACTGGTACCATAAATACAATTACGGCTGCAAGAAATGAGTTTTTTACTTTTGCTAACTTTTTCTTATCATCTGGATCCTTTACTAATAATGCAATATGATATATTCCTGTTGCAAGTAATAAAATAGGTACTATTATTTGAATTAATGATAATGCATTCTTGACAACTAAAAGTACTCCTGCTAATGCTGGATCACCACAACTATTTAATGTTACTAAAAAACTCATATTATTTCCTTCTTTCACTATAAAATATATCATATTTTTTATCTGATATCAATTATCATATCCATCTCTAGTTAGATTCATTATTTGTATATTTCTAATTTACATATACTAATCTAAGGAGGATGATTATGAATTTTAAGTGTTTATATTTATACATAATTATATTGGTATTACTGGTACTCTTTATTGGATTAATTTTTTAAAAAGAAAGTACATTTTGTACTTTCTTTTAATCTTTACCAAATGCTGTATAAGATAGCATTAGTCCTCCACATATATTTGATGAATGCTCATCATAACCATATTCACCAAATGTAAATGGCATTATAAATGGTACACCTTTTGTCTCTTTTATTGTTTGTCTTGCTAATTCTTCTACTCCATCTTTTATATATCTTTTTCTTGCACCATCATATATTAATATGTATGCTGCTGAAGTTGTATAGATTTGTTTTTTTACATCTTTTATGGTATTTGTAGTGGCATCTATTAGAGATTGTTCTGTTGCTTCTAACTGAATGATTGCTGTTCCTTCTACAATATTATTCCCTAACATAATAGTATCGTCATTGGTTGTTTTTGTTCCATTATCATTTCCATACATTGGATGTCTAATGACAGTTAGATTTCCTAATGGATCTTTAATTCCTAATGGTTGCTTTACAGATGCCATTAATAAATTTTCTTCTTGTAAAGTATTAGGGGAAACATTTGTCCATTGTGCATATTTTTTCAATGCAGAAATTCCATCAATTGATACTAAGTTTCTTCTATCTTTTACTTGAGTTATTAATCCCATATTGTCTGTCTCACGATAATTACCTGTAAAGGTTGTTACAATTTCATTATCTGTGTAGAAGAAAGCAACTGCTACCCCATCGGAAATTACTTTGTCATTACAAATTATTTTCCAGTCTCCTGTTACCTCATCATCTGCGGCACTTCCTCCAAACATTGGGACTCTTCCTATTACATCTTGTATTCCCATTAAATAGGCTTCTTCTTCTTTTGGACTTGCAATCATGTAAAAGTATGCTGGAGCACGATTTGATTTTGCATTTTCTACTGCTTCAATTGCAACTTTTCTACCAATTGCTCTTGCATCTCTTCCTGATTCATGGGCTGCTACTCCAACTACCATATCTTTATCTGAAAGTGTCAACATTGCAGAGAACCCATTTTCTGAAGTGATATATCCGTCTGGAGTAATTACTCCTCCACAACTTGTACATCCTATAATTGGGGTGGTTGTTATTTCTTGAATACCTTTTACTATTTTTTTAATATCATTTTTACATGAAGTATATAGAAAACTTATTTTTGGATTTTCTAAATCTTTTGTTGCTTCTGTTGCAGTTTCTACTCCTAATAGTCTTTCATCTGGATTTATACTATATCCGACTTTTGATTTTAACATGATTGATCTCTCCTTTAATAGGCTTCTTCGTATAATGAAATAATATCATCTACGGTTACTTCTCTTGGATTTCCTGGAGTACATGCATCCTGAATGGCTTGTTTTGCCATTGTGGAAAACATATCTTTTGTTATTCCAATTTCTGATAATGTTTGTGGAATATTTAATCCTTTTGATAATTTTTGAATTGCTTTTACTACTGTTTCTACAACTTCTTCATCCGTTTGATTTCTTATATCTAATTCAAATGCATTTGCCATATTTCGGAATAGTTCTGGGCATACTTTTCCATTAAATCTCATTACATGTGGAAGTAGTATTGCATTTGCTAGTCCATGTGGAGTATCAAAATAGGCTCCTAGGGAATGTGCCATAGAATGAACAATTCCAAGTCCTACATTGGAAAATCCCATTCCTGCAATATATTGAGCATATGCCATTTTTTCAATTGCTAACTCATCTTTTAAATTGGATGCTTTAATTAAGTTTTTATATATTAATGCCATTGCATTGATATGAAACATATCAGGAATTAACCATGCTGCTTTTGTTATATATCCTTCCATTGCATGAGTTAGAGCATCCATTCCTGTCGTTGCTGCAATTTGTTGAGGCATTCCTTCCATTAATTCTGGATCAATTAAAGCACATACTGGTATGTCATGTACATCAACACATACCATTTTTTTCATATTATTTTCATCTGTTATTACGTAATTTATTGTAACTTCAGCAGCGGTTCCTGCTGTTGTTGGTAATGCAAATAATGGTAGCCCTTTATTTTTTGTAGGTGCTACTCCATCTAGACTTACTACATCACTAAATTCAGGATTTGTCATAATGATTGATATTGCTTTTGCAGTATCAATTACACTTCCTCCTCCAACGGCAACAATAGCATCTACATTGCTTATTTGTCCAAGCATTAATCCATCTTGTACATTCTTTACAGTAGGATTTGGTTTTACATGTAAATATACAAAATACGTAATATTATTTTTTTCTAATACTTCAATTACTTTTTTTGCTACCCCATTATCCATTAATGTATAATCTGTAACAAATAATACTTTTTTTAGATTTCTGGATACTAATTCTTCTCCTAATTTATTTCTTGATTCTCTTCCAAAATATGATGTTTCGTTTAGTACAATTCTGTTAACCATACTACCACCCTCTCTATTCTATTTATATTATATCAATATATTATGTTTTAAGAAATATATTTTTCTGTTTTAGATGTCAATTATTATCAAAAAAAATAGAACTTTTCGTTCTATTTTAATATATCTTGTGATTTTGAGTTTAAAGTTAAGTCTGCTACTCTACCATCTTGATAAGCAAAAAAACCTGCTGCAGCAATCATGGTTGCATTGTCTGTACAATATTTCATTGGTGGGATAGATAGTTCTACTCCCATCTCTTCTGTTAATTCTTTCATGGCTGTTCTTAATCCATTATTTGCTGCAACACCACCTGCAACTATAACATTTTTTATCTTTTTTTCTTCTATTGCTTTTTTTACTTTTGATGTAATGGACTCTACTGCCACTTTTTGAAAAGATGTTGCAAGATCTGCTTTTCTTATTTTTTCTCCTCTTTGTTCTTCATTATGTGCTAAATTAATTACTGCACTTTTTAATCCACTAAATGAGAAGTTATAGCTATCATCTTGAAGAGGTATTGGTAATTTATAAGTATCTTTTCCTTCTAGAGATAATTTATCTACTTTTGGTCCTCCTGGATATTCAAGTCCAATTACTCTTGCTACTTTATCATAGCATTCTCCAATCGCATCATCTAATGTTCCGCCAATTTTGTGGAAATGATAATGATCTGTCATTTCTACTAATTCTGTATGTCCTCCACTTACTACTACTGCAAGTAGCGGAAATTTTAAAGGTTGAACTAGGCTATTTGCATAGATATGTCCTGCAATATGATGTACTGGAATTAATGGTTTATTATGTACAAATGCTAATGTTTTAGCTGCCTCTAATCCAATTAATAATGAGCCAATCAATCCTGGTCCATATGTAACTGCAATTGCATCGATATCATCCATTTTCATATTGGCTTTTTCTAAGCATTCTTCTAATACGATTGTAATATTTTTAACATGATGTCGACTTGCAATTTCAGGAACTACTCCTCCATAGTTTTTATGAATATCAATTTGCGATGAAATAACTGTTGCGATTTCTTCTGTACCATTTTTTACAATGGATGCACTTGTCTCATCACAACTACTTTCTATTCCTAGTATATACATATCTTTCATATTATCACCTTTTTTCCAGTATATTTTAACATAAAAGACTCCATTTTACGAGTCTTTTTTTCTTTCCATTAATAATCCATCTATGCCGTTATAATACCCTTTTCTGATTGCTTTTTCTTCAAAATGAAACTTTTTATAGAGTTTGATTGCAGGTATATTTTCTTTATTGACTTCTAACGTAATATTTTTATCCACAGTTTCTGTGAAAAACTTCATTATTTTTGTTCCAAAACCTAGATTTCTATATGCATCATTTATTTCAATCTGATTAATTTCTGCTCTTTCATAAATATCACTATAATATAAATATCCGATAATTTCGTTATTTTCTATTAATAATAATATTTTCGCATATGGGTTATTATTTAATTCATTTTTAATATATTCTTTATTTAAAAATGAGTTATCTATCTTCTCTAAATTATCAATTTTTAATTCTTGAATCATAGTTTTTCTTCTGCTTCTGTACGTTTTAAATAATCTGGATTCACTGCATGTGGATTTATACATTCCTTATCTTTATAGATTGAAATAATTTTAACAAAATCTGGACTATATGCTTTTGTATTTAATTCTTCTTCAAACGTATCATTTGAGATAAGCTCGTAGTCATCTATTTTATTTAATTCCATTTTCAATTCTTCCCATTTGATATGTTTTGGTTTGAATATTATATTATAGTCTTTATCATAGATTGCTCCATAAACATATCCTCTTCTTGCATTAATAATTGGAACATGAACTGTCTCCTTTTTACTTGATATAGCCATTGCTTCTAAAGATGTTATCGTTGTAATTGGAATATTTAGACTCCATGCATATACTTTTGCAATGGTAATTCCTATACGGATTCCTGTAAAAGATCCCGGTCCATTTACTACAATAATCTTATCAATATCTTTTGGAGAAATACTTGATTTTTGGAACATTTCCACAATTCTTGGAAGTGCAACTTCTGATAATGCTTGTCCATAATCATTTTGTATAGAAGATAATAATTTATCATCTTCTACTATTGCACTATATAAATAACTAGATGAAGTATCTATATATAAGATTTTCATAAAATTGCCTCGCATAGTTCTTCATATTTTTTTCCATAAGGAGTTATTGTAATGATTCTTTTATCCTCATCTTCTGAAGAACTTTTGATTTTGATTTCTAATCTTTTATCTGGTAAATAGTCTTCAATCATATCTGCCCATTCAATAATAGTAATACCTTTTTTCGTATAATATTCTTCTAATCCTAGGTCATCTACTTTACCATCTAAGCGATAAACATCCATATGATATAGAGGCATTTCACCTGATGTATATTCTTTAATAATATTAAAAGTTGGAGAAGTTACTTCTTCTTTTACTTCTAAGGCTTGAGCAAATCCTTTTGTAAAAACTGTTTTTCCACTTCCTAAATCACCTTTTAAGCATATAACCATATTTGGAAATTTTTCTGATTCAATATTTTGTGCTAATTGTATTGTCTCCTCTTCAGAATATGTTGTAATTTTATAATCCATTTCTCATCACCTAGATTTTATTATACCAAAAAAATTAAGTTATACAACTTAATTTTCTATTTCTCTTCTATTTCTTTTCTTTTTTTACACACAAAAAAAAATTCTTGGCAACTTC
>CAMOQR010000027.1 GCA_946623125.1 uncultured Caryophanales bacterium
TAATATCAATATTAATCGTACAATTATTAGAAAACAATTTCTATCAACCATTAATTATGGGTCATACAATGAAATTACACCCTGTAACTATTATGATTGGACTATTGATTTTCCAACACTTCTTTGGTATTATAGGAATGGTTGTCGCAACACCAGTGATAGCATGTATTAAAGTATTAATTACATTCTTCAATGAAAAATTAAACATCTTACCAAATAATAATGAATTAAAAAGTAATGTATAAGAAAATGAAGAGAAAAGAGGAGTATAATAAGAAGTTATTAATAGAGAGTTAACGATAGGTGGAAGTTAACAATAACCTTATTAGAAGCAGCTTTTTGAATTTTCTCGGGAAACCGTTATAAAAAATAAGACCAAAATAGGATGGTACCGGACAAATTGTCCTCCTATTCCTGGTCTTTTATTTGTGAAAAGGAGAATAAAATGAAGATATTTGTAATAGGTGGAAAAGCGAAAAGTGGGAAAACGACATTTGGAGAATATTTAAAGGAAGAATTAAAAGACTATGGTTATAAACCTTGCCTTATGCATATAACAGAGCCATTATACAGTTATGCAGAAAACTATTTTGATTGGAATCGAAATGAAAGAGGCAAACCAAGAGAATTTCTTCAAAAGATGGGAATTGAAATCATCCAAGAAAAAATGGGAAAGAAAGATTTTCTACTAAATAGACTTTATGAAGATATTGAAATTTTAAGTAATTTCTTTGACTGCTTTATTATAACAGATGCAAGATTAAAAAAAGAATTTACTGATATTAAAAACAAATATAATGATGTCGTAACAATAAAATTAGAAAGAAATAATTATGATAATGAGTTAACAGAGGAAGAAGAAAAGCATCGTACAGAAACAGAAATTAATCAATACGATGAATTTGACTACATTATAGAAAATAAAAGCCTAAAAGAATTAAAAATGGCTGCCTTAGAAATCGTAAGAAATGAAGAAAACTATGGGGGAGATATCATATGATGATTGCAATAGATGGACCAGCAGGAAGTGGAAAAGGGACCATTACTAAAATTTTAGCAGAAAAATTTGGCTTAATTAATATAGATACAGGAGCAATGTATCGTTCTATTGCTCTTGCTGTTCTAAACAATCATATAGCACCAGATGATAAAGAAAAAATAATAGAAATTGCCCAATCTATTAAAATAGAATTGAAAGAAGATGGCACAATTTTATTAAATGGAGAAGATGTATCCAAAAAAATAAGAGAAAAAGAAGTATCTCAAATCGTAAGCCCAATCTCTTCTATTGTTGAAGTGAGAAAAATTATGGTAAAAAAGCAACAAGAAATAGCCAAAGGAAAAAATGTAATAATGGAAGGAAGAGATATTACAACAGTTGTTTTACCAGATGCAGATTACAAATTCTATTTAGATGCAGATATAGAAGAAAGAGCCAAAAGAAGATACATGCAGAATCAAGAAAATGGAATTGAAATGAGTCTCGAAGAAATAAAAGAAAACATCCAAAAAAGAGATTATAATGATATGCATAAACAAGTAGGAGCCTTAAAAAGAACAAAGGAACAAATATATATTGACACAACCAATCTAACAATTGATGAAGTTGCTGATAAAATGATCAAGATGATAAAGGAGTAAAAGAATATGAAATATATGAGTCATGATGAAATAAGAAATACATGGTTTCGATTTTTTGAAAAACAAAATCATAAAAAATATGAGAGTGCACCATTAGTACCAATTAATGATGATAGCCTATTATGGATAAATGCCGGAGTAACACCCTTAAAAAAATACTTTGATGGATCAGAAATTCCAGAAAGTAGAAGAATCGTAAACATTCAAAAATGTATCAGAACAAATGATATTGAAAATGTAGGAATTACCAAAAGACATCAAACATTCTTTGAAATGATGGGAAACTTTTCAATAGGGGATTACTTTAAACCAGAAGCAATAGAATTTGCATATGAACTTCTAACGAGTGAAGAATACTTTGGAATTGATAAAGATAAACTATATGTAACAGTATATATAGACGATAATGATGCAAAAGAAAAATGGCAAGAAGTAGGATTAAGTAAAGATCATATCATTCCTTTAGAAGGAAATTTCTGGGAAATAGGCGAAGGTCCTTGCGGTCCAGACTCTGAAATATTCTATGATAGAGGAGAAAAATATGATCCAGAAGGAAACGCCTTAGAAAAATTTAAAAATGATGAAGAACAAGAAAGATATGTAGAAATATGGAATAATGTTTTTTCTCAGTTTAATTCCAAAGCAGGAGAATTAAGAAAGAATTATAAAGAATTACCAAGTAAAAATATAGATACAGGAGCCGGATTAGAAAGATGGTGTTGTATCTTTCAAAATGTTGATTCTAACTTTGAAACAGATTTATTCCAACCAATTATGAAACATATTGAAGAATTATCAAAATTTCAATATGTAGGGCAAAAAGAATATAAAATAATTGCTGATCACATAAGAGCAATAACATTTGCCTTAGCAGATGGAGCATGTTTTGAAAATGTAGGTCGTGGATATGTTTTAAGAAGGTTGCTAAGAAGAAGCGTAAGATTTGGAAAAAATATCGGAATAGAATGTCCATTCATGTATAAAATAGTATCTGATGTAGTTGATGTAATGAAAGATGCTTATCCATATTTAAAAGAAAAAAGACCAGTTGTAGAAGCAACCGTTCTAGAAGAAGAAAAATTATTTCTAAAAACACTAGAAGCAGGAGAAAGAAGATTAAAAGAATTAGTAGAAAATGCATCTGATGCAACAATCAGTGGAGAAGACGTCTTTAAATTATATGATACTTATGGTTTCCCATTTGAATTAACAGAAGAATATTTAACAGAAAAAGGATTTAAAGTAAACAAAGAAGATTTTGATAAATATATGCAAATGCAAAAAGATTTAGCAAAAAAATCTGCTAAAACAAAATCATCTATGGCATCTCAGAAAAAAGTATTATTAGATTATAAAGATAAATCTGAATTTGTATATGGAATATACCGTTTAAAAAGTAAAGTTAGTGCAATATTTTCTAAAGATGAACAAGTACAAACAATTGATCATGACACATATATTGCTATTGAAAGAACTTGTTTTTATGCAGAAAGTGGAGGTCAAGTTAGTGATACAGGAATGATTCTTGGAAAAAACTTTAAAGCAAGAGTTGTGGATGTATTTAAAGCGCCAAATGGTCAAAATATACATAAAGTAAGACTATTAGACGGAGTAATAACAGTTGGGGATGAAGTAGAACTAGTAATTGATAAAGATAGAAGAAAAAGAATAGAAAAAAATCACTCAAGCGTACACATTCTACAATACTCTCTACAACAAGTAGTATCAAACACGATAAAGCAAGCAGGAAGTTATGTAGATGATGAAAGACTACGTTTTGACTTTACCTATGCAGGAAAATTAACAGAAGATAAGATTTTAGAAGTTGAAAAATTCGCTAATGACATGATTCATCAAGATATTATAGTATCAACTGAAATTATGCCACTAGATAAAGCAAAAGAATTAGGGGCAATGGCATTATTTAGTGAAAAATATGGAGAAATGGTTAGAGTGGTTAAAATAGGAAAATCAATCGAACTATGTGGAGGAACACATACAACCAACACCAAAGAAATAGGAACCTTTGCAATTTACTCTTGGGAATCAAAAGGAAGTAATGTATACCGAATTGAGGCTGTAACAGGAGATAGAATAGAAAATACGTTATATAATGTAATAAAACCATATACAGATGAAAAAATAAGAATTTTGATGAAAGCAAAAGAAGTTCTTGAAGAAGCAAGAAATAATGGAATAAAATTAGAATTTGATGTTGAAATTAATAATGATAAACCACAATCATACAAAGACATAATCTATAATCGTAATGAATTACAATATATTAGGCAAGAAGAAAAAGAACTAGAAAAATCATACTATGATCAAAAAGAAAAAAATACATTACAAAACTTAGATATCTATAAAGAACATAAAGAAATAATAAATGGTATAGAGTGTATCATAATGAAAGTAAAAGATAAAGATATGAACATTCTAAAAAGTATTGCCGATACTTTAATGAATGAAATGAAAGAAGGATTTATTCTTTTCGCAAACATCAAAGAAGATAATAGTGTCAATTTTGTTGCGAAAAGTAATTCTAGAATTCATGCTGGAAATATTGTAAAAGAAGTATCCTTAAAATGTAATGGAAAAGGAGGAGGAAATCCTACTTTTGCCCAGGGAGGATCAAAATCAATAAAAGAAATAGACAAAATATTAGAATCTATAAAAAAGGATATTAAATAATATGAAAAGCTATTTGTTAGAAACAACTGACTATAGTGCAATGATGCGAGAAATAAAAAAAATCATACAAAAAGAAAAATTTGAAGACGCTGAAGAATCCAGTTATGATATGGAAGAAGTTTCTCTTTCAAAAGCCATAGAAGACCTAGATACCTATGGCTTTTTATCTCCAAAAAAAATAATAAGAATTAAAAACATAGAAGAAATAAAACAAGAAGAAGAAAAAGATAATATTGAACATCTAATAAAGTATATAGAAAATCCCAATGAAAACAATCTTTTAATAATAGAGGCAAAAAAATTAAATAATACCACAAAACTAGCCAAAGAATTAAAGAAAAAATGTACAGTAGTAGAAGAAAATACAAATACAAAATCCTATATAAAAGAATGTTTAAAAGGATATGAAATCAATCAAGAAAGTATAGATTTATTAGATGAGTACTGTTTAGGAGATTTTACCAAAATAACATCAGAAACAGAAAAATTAAAAAACTATAAATGGGATGAGAAAAAAATAGAAAAAAAAGACATCATAGAATTAGTACAAAAAAAATTAGGAGATTCAAAAGATTTAACTTTTGCATTCTCAAGAAGTATTGCATTAAAAGATAAAAAACAAGCATTAGAAAAATATAGAGAATTATTACAATATAATATAGAACCATTGGGAATTATAGGATTACTTGGTAGTCAAATAAGAATTATATATCAAGTAAAACTTTTAGCCAAAAAACATTTAAATGATAGAGAAATTGCAAATATGCTAGGAGAAAAAGAATTTAGAATTAAAAAAACAAAAGAATTAATTGCTCTATATACAGAAAAAGAATGTCTAGAATTAATGAAAAAATTAAGTGAAATTGATTTTAAGATTAAAACAACAGATATAAATTCTAAAAAAGAAATAGAAATGTTTATACTCAACATAACATAAAAAGGAATTCTTAAGAATTCCTTTTTATCTTTTCTAATCGCTCATAAATATCTTTAAAAGTTTTCTCATAACCAATATCTTTAGGAGAATAATACTTTTTATTCTTTAATTTATCAGGTAAATATTGTTGTACAACAAATGCTCCAGGGAAATCATGAGGATATTTATATCCAACTGCATCTGTTCTAATATGTTCTGGAACTCGTCCAACATTGCCTTCTTCAATATCCTGCAAGGCAAGATCAAATGCAACATGGCTGGTATTACTCTTAGGAGATAGAGCCATCTCAACAATAATTTCTCCGATAGGAATTCTTCCCTCTGGTAAACCAACACGCTCACATGCACGAATAGCAGCATCAAGGCGTGGCCCAATAGCTGGATTTGCAAGGCCAATATCTTCATAGGCAATAACAGAAAGTCTACGAAATAAAGAATCTAAATCCTCCTCAGCAACAAGTCTTGCTGCATAATGAAGAGCAGCATCCACGTCACTCCCACGAATCGATTTTTGAAGGCCACTCAAAACATCATAATGACCATCTCCATCTTTATCCGAAAAAAAGACTGGTTTTGAATTAATCCTACGAATTTTTTCTTCATTAACAACTTTATCATCAGTAGAATAATATGCTATCTCTAAAAGGTTATAAGCAAATCTAAGGTCATTTCCAGAGAGTTTTGCAATAAGCTTGATACTTTTATCATCTATTTGAATTCCCTCTAAATAAGGAGACTTTATGGCCCTTTGAAGGCCCTCTATAATATCTTTTTCTTCTAATGCATGAAGTTCAAATAATTGACAACGACTTCTAATAGCAGGATTAATAGAATGATAAGGATTTGATGTAGTCATACCAATTAAAGTAATTAACCCAGACTCAAGCTGAGGAAGTAATACATCTTGTTTATCTTTATTAAGACGATGAATCTCATCCATTATTAAGATAATCCCATCATACATTTTAGCCTCTTCAATTACAATATCAATATCTTTCTTTGTATTAATAGTAGCATTTAAAAAACGATATCTTAAACCCATCTCTTGTGCTATAGCATTCGCAATAGAGGTCTTTCCAATTCCAGGGCTTCCATATAAAATCATCGAAAAAATCTTTTTGTTATGCACTAGATTAGTCAATATTTTATCTTTTCCAATTAAATGCTTTTGTCCTAATACCTCATCTAAAGACTTAGGAGCCATTTTTAATGCTAAAGGTTTATCCATATATAATCACCTCTATAAAACAATAACATTATAACACGAACTATAAAAAAGAAAAAAGAAATAAATATAAAG
The DNA here is from genome assembly GCA_946623125.1 of uncultured Caryophanales bacterium. Lineage (GTDB taxonomy): Bacteria > Bacillota_I > Bacilli_A > RF39 > UBA660 > UBA3789. The sequence continues at coordinate 6,570 of CAMOQR010000027.1, forward strand.
TATGATATAATAGTATAAGAAGTGTGGTAAAAATGAAAATAGAAGAAGCAATTATTGATTTCTTAAATTATTGTATATTTGAAAAAGGTTTATCAGATAAAACAAAATCATCTTATCAAAATGATTTAGACGTATATAAAGATTTTTTAAAAAAACAAAATATAACAATGGTAGAAGATATTAAAAGTGATCATATTAAAGAGTTTTTAAAAGAAAGACAAGAAGAAGAGACAACAACAATAGCGCATAATCTAACAGTAATTAAAAGCTTTCACAATTATTTACTAAAAGAAAAAATTGTATCAAAAAATGAATCAGAATTTATAGAAAGACCCAAATTAAGAAAATCTCTACCGAAAACTTTAAGTATCGAAGATGTAGACCGTCTATTAGATATTCCTCTAAATACGCCGTTTGACTATAGAAATAAAGCTATGCTAGAATTAATGTATGGATGTGGATTAAGAGTAAGTGAATGTATCAATTTAGAAATAAATGATATTGATAAAACAAATTGTATTATTAGGATATGCGGAAAAGGAAATAAAGAAAGAGAAATCCCAATAGGGGAGTATGCTCTATATTATTTAGAAGAATACATTGATAAAAGAGAATTATTATTAAAAAAAGAATCATGTAATAAATTGTTTTTAAATAATCATGGAAAAGGAATGACTAGACAAGGTTTTTTTAAAACATTAAAAAAACTATTAAAAGAAAAAAATATCAATATAGAAGTATCTCCCCATACGTTAAGACATTCTTTCGCAACTCACTTAATCAATAGAGGAGCAGATTTAAGAAGTATACAAGAAATGTTAGGTCACTCTGATATTTCAACCACAAAAATATATACAAAAGTAAGTGATGAAAAAGTAATAGAAGACTATCAAAAATATCACTTAAGAAGTAAAAAAGGAGAATAAATATGAAATTTAAAAGAATATTTTTAATGGTATTAGACTCCTTAGGAGTAGGGGAAGCAGCTGATGCTCAAGCATTCAATAGTAAAGGGGCAAATACACTAGGACATGTTATGGAAAAATGTGATTTATTTATTCCAAACTTAAAAAAAATAGGATTTTTAGATACCTTAACATCCATTGAAAATGATAATACAGAAGCATATTATACCATAGCAAAACCAACTAATATTGGAAAAGATTCAATTAATGGTCATTATGAAATTGTAGGAATTAAAAATGAAATCCCATTTCAGTCATTCAACAATGGTTTTCCTTATGAAATACTTGCAGATATTGAGGCTCTAACCGGAAGAAAAATATTAGGAAACAAATGTAGTCAAGATGGATCTATTATTCAAGAATTAGGAGATAGACAAGTAAATTATGGTGCTTTAATAATTTATACATCTGCAGATTCTGATTTACAAATTGCAGCCCATGAAGATTGTATCCCAATTGCTACATTACATGAATATTGTGCAAAAATTAGGGAGCTAGCAAACATCAAAAATTATCGTATTGCCCGAATCATCGCAAGACCTTTTACAGGTACTTCTGGAAAATATCGCTTTATCAATTCAGGAAGAAAAGATTTTGCAATAAAACCACCTAAAAAGACTATTTTAGATAGATTATTAGAAAAAGATTATAATGTTATAGGAATTGGAAAAATAAATGATATATTTGATGGTCAAGGTATAAATAAAATGATTAAAGCAACAGACAATAATGAAGCGGTAAATAAATTAATAGATATAATAGATAAAAAATTTACAGGATTATGCATAGTTAATTTAAATGATTTTGACGCATTATATGGTCATAAAAGAGATGTAGAAGGATATGGTCAAGCAATTGAAGAATTAGACGTAGATATTCCAATAATATTAAATAAACTAGAATTAGACGATTTATTTATTATAACCGCTGACCACGGAAATGACCCAACATATGAAGGAAATGACCACACAAAAGAAAATGTACCAGTAATCATATATAGTAGAAACTTCAAAAAACCACATCGTCTACCAGAGTTTGAAACTTTAGCAGATATAGGAGCAACTATTGCCGAAAACTTTGATTTAGAACAACCAGAAATAGGTAAAAGTATCTTAGATGAATTAGAATAAAAAAACAATCGTAAAGATTGTTTTTTTTTAAGAATAATAATAAATTAGATATAAGAAAAATCCACCAATTAAGATCATTCCAAGCATAGAATATAAAGTAGGGGAGAAGGCACTAGTATCAGGAAAATTATCAATATGATCTACTCTACACTGTTTTTCATATTCTGAAGAAGAAACAATATCACCATTTTTTCCAAAATAAACATCAGCAACTGCTTCACAAGAATGAGAAAAACACTCTTTTAAATAAGTTCCTTTATCAGTCTCAGTACCAGATTTATCATAATAAGCATCATCAATAACTTTACAAGAATTGTTCAGACCAGCAGCAAGAACTGGAAAATCAAATAACATAATAATCAATAAAATCAACCCTATAGAAAAATACTTCTTCATATCTTTATAACCTCCTATTATCATTCTATTATAACTAAGAAAAAAAAGCAAGTAGCTCCCCTATAGATAAAAAATAGGGGAGACTCCCCTACTTATAATAAGATAACAAAATCAACCAAATAGTATAAATGAATTGTAATAAATTTAGATAATGAACTATCCATCTATTAATATTAAATCTCTTAAAATGAATTGTAATAAATTTAGATAATGAACTATCCATCTAAAGAAATGAAATCTCCCCTAAATGAAACCTAAGATAATAGGGGGATAGTGTACAAACTACATATATTATAGATAAGGTTATATAAAGAAAAATAGATAAATATATATAAAAAGAAATATATTAAGGATAAATTTCAAACATTTTAATAGTAATTTAATCTATATAAATGATATAATAAACATAAATAATATCTATCTTCTAATATTAAATTAATAATTTATAAGAGGGGAGATATAAAAAACAAAAAATTATATATAGAAGTTAACATAATATCAATTATAGGAAGTTAATATAATAGAGAAAAATAGTGATAGAATAAGACTATTATAGTAATAATATCTTTATAATATAAAACATTAATGATAAATATTTTAAAACAATTAATCATTAATTAATCATTAATTAATCATAATAATTGATAATTTTATAAAAAAATATCTAAAGTTATTAAAAAATTTTAAATCAAACTATAAATTATAAATATAACAATAAATATAATAAAAATATATTAAAATAAGTAGAGGAATAACTCCCCTACTTTTATTTAGTACCAAAAATACGATCCCCAGCATCTCCTAAACCTGGAACAATATAATTATTTTGATTTAATTTTTTATCAATACAAGCAGTATAAATTGTTACATCAGGATGCTTTTCATAAACTTTTTGTAGTCCTTCAGGAGCAGATATAATGCATAAGAATTTAATCTTCTCTACTCCCTTCTCTTTTAATAAATCTATAGCATCAATACAAGATCCTCCAGTTGCAAGCATAGGATCCAGTATAATAACTTCTCTATGTTCAATATCATCTGGAACCTTAAAAAAGTAATTAACAGGTTTAAAAGATACTTCATCTCTATACATTCCAATATGTCCAACTTTAGCAGTAGGTAGAACACTAAGCACTCCATCTACCATACCAAGGCCTGCTCTTAAAATGGGAATAAAGACATACTTATCTTCATTTAAACGATGAGTGTCCATCTTCTCAAGTGGTGTTTCAATAGATACATCATCTAATACAGCATCTTTCATAGCCTCATAACATAAAAACATACTTATTTCTTTGATTAGTTCCCGAAATACCTTCGTAGAGGTTGTTTTTTCCCTCAAAATAGACAATTTATGTTCAATCAAGGGGTGATGTAATTCAATAACATTTTTCACTTTAATTAGCCTTCTTTCGTGTGTTTTTTTCCATTTTAGAATTATTCAATTCATTTAATACTTCTTTTTTTATTTCTTCTTTTAATTGATGATATCTTGTTTGATTATTTAAAATATTATTTTTATAATCATCTTCTGACTTAATAATGAAATTTAAAATAATTCCAACAATTGCAGCTAAACTCATTCCAGAAATAGTAATAGATAAATCTCCATGAGTAATTGCAACCATAGCACCACCTAAACCTAAAACTAACATAGAACTTGCTACAATAATATTTTTAGATTCTTCAAAATTAACTTGATTTTTAATTAAAACCTTTAAACCATTAACAGCAATAAAACCATAAAGTAATAAGGAAACTCCACCTAACACAGCATTAGGAATCGTTGAGATTAATGCCGTAAATTTCCCTAAAAATCCAATGATAATAGCAAATACAGCAGCAAGTCCAATTACTTTAACAGATGCAACTTTAGTCATACCAACAACAGATGTGTTTTCTCCATAAGTAGTATTTGCAGGTCCTCCTAAAAATCCCGCAACAAATGTTGCAATACCATCTCCTAGAAGCGTACGATCTAGTCCTGGTTCTTTAATTAAATCTCTACCAATAATATTTCCTAAAGATGTATGATCACCAATATGTTCACATAACGTTACTAAGGCAACAGGAAGTATAGTAACTAAAGCCTTAAAGTTTAAAGAATAATCTTTAAATGGAATCACAAATTTAGGTATATCAAAGAATTTAGCATCCATTACTGCTTGAAAATCAACCATACCTAGAAAACAAGATGTAATATAACCTGCAATAATTCCCACTAAAAAAGGAATAATTTTAAAAAATCCTTTGGCTTTTGTCATAACAAGTATTGTTACAAAGAAAGATACACAAGCAACAAATAAAACCTTCCAATCAAATGATGATGTACTATCTAGTCCAATTTGTGAAATAGCACTAGGAGCAAGTCCTAATCCAATCACCATAATCATTGGTCCAATAACTACTGGTGGTAATAATTTATCTAACCAATCTTTTCCTATAAATTTAATAATAATGGCAACAATTACATATAATAAACCAACAGCCATTATTCCCGTCATAGCACCATTAATACCAGCCTTTTGATAAGCAGATGCAATTGGTACAATAAAAGCAAAGGAACTACCTAAATATACAGGGCTTTTTCCTTTCGTACACAAAATATAAATTAATGTACCAATCCCAGAAGTAACAAGTGCAACAGGTATTGTTAATACAGTTTTTCCAGCTGCAGCATTCACTAAAATAGGAACAAGAATTGTTGCTCCAAACATAGCAAATAAATGTTGAAAAGCAAGTACAATACTTTTCCCAATAGGAGGCATCTCCTCCACATCATAAATCATTTTATTCCTCATCTAATCATCCTTTCTTTATTATAAAGTATTCTATAAAAAAAGAAGAATCATTAAAAATAATGACTCTTCTTAATTAATAAAAATAATAGATAAATGATTAGAAACAACAATCCCACCACAAACCATCATTTCAAAAAAATTACCTAATACTTTCATCATAAGAACACCTTCTAATATAAAGAATATAATAGGAAAATTAAAAAGTCAAGAAAATTAAACCTTTCTTGACTGTATTTCAGCTATCTTTTCAAAAACATCTTTTGCATTATCTTCATTAATTTCAGTATATCCTAATTCTTTTAATGCTTGAATTTTTACTGTATTTAATTCTTGAGTACGAGACAATTTTTCTTCTTTCTTTTGTTCAATATTTTGTTCAAATCTCTTATGAGAATCTCCTAATTTATTTTTAGAAGCACCACCATTATTATATAAAGTCATAGCACTAAACATAATACTTTCAAAAATAAACTGCTTATCCTTATTAAATACAAATTCTAAAGGCTCAGTAAAACCTAAAGACTTAGACATATAAGCAAGTACATATTTAAGTTCTTCATTAGTTTCCATAGATTGAATAAAATGAAATAAATAAGTAAAAGAATTATAAGAATCTTTCGTTTTATCACTTGCTAAACGTTCTTTTAATAAATTAATAATATCAGATAATAATTCTTGTTCTTTTTTATTAAATCCTTTTAAATCAGCAATAACTTCTTTGCTAGAAGAATCTTTAACCCCTTCATTTAAACGATTTTCAACTTCTATAATATATTCACCAGTAATTTTTAAATCTTTTAACTGATTCATATCATCAATATTTAATAAACTTAATAATTTAGCAGCCTTTTCTTTTGGCCAATTATTAATATCTTCAATTCCCAAATAATTATAAAGCATTTGTCTAGAAACCCCTAAATACTTAGCCAAACGGACTTTACTAATTCCTAACTCTGTTAATACAGTATTCAATTCTTTCATACATTACCCTCCTAAAATAATTATAAAACTGAAGCTGTAAAATATCAAGTGTAAATTGACACAATTTTATAAAAGAAAATAATCAAGTAAGGATGAAATCAAAGTAGAAATAGCACTTAAAATAAAAGAAAAGATGAAAAAAACAAGAAGTATTTTACTATATCTTTTCATAATAACAGGAAAAGATAAGTTTTTATGAAAAAATAAAAACTGAATTAAATATAAAGAAAAGCGAATAGAATAATAAACTAATATAAAACAAATAACTAAAAAAAGAATATCTGGAAGAAAATATAATAGTAAAAAGATAATATTTTTAATCTTTAAATAATGAAAAAAAGAACAAAATTCAAAAGATAAAATAAAAACTTTTAGTAAAAACAAAAAACATAATATAAGTATTCCTATTACAGAAATTCCTAAAATCCATAAAATAAAACCAAAAAGTGTATAATTTAAGAAAGTACTTCCAAAAGAAAAAGAAGGATTCTTAAGTATATTAATGATATTATTTTGAACTACTTCCCTACTCGATTGATCTAACATTGCATGAAAAAAAATACCAGATAAAAAAGAAATACAAGTTAAAAAGAATAAAATAGAAAATACTTTATTTTTCTTAAAAAAAGAAATCATGTTTATCACCTATTAAAATATATGAAAAAGTTATGAAGAAAGAACAATTATAAATTTACAAAATGAAACATTTTATATATAATAAAGAATAAGGAGAGATAAAATGAGTGATAAAGTAATAAAAATAGTTGCAATTATCATGTTAATCGCAACAATATTAGGATTTTTTAGTGTACTAATGTATTTATAAAAAAATATAATAAGAATATCTTATTATATTTTTTCTTGGTTTATATATCCTTCTATTTCCGGAAAGATATCTTCTAAAACATAAGTATTATAATTATATTTATTTGCTATATCATTAATACGATCAAAGTCTCGAGATAAATATAACATCAATAAACCAGCAATACGATTTGCCATATATTGATCTAATACTACCCTATCATCTGGACGTATTTGATATTTACGACACAAGTCACGGATAGGACCATAACCATATAGATAATTTGTAAATGATCTAGCAAGAAGGTTAACCTGTCTATTATAATCTTTAATTTGAACCTTTTTCCAAACTTTCAAACAAGAGCACCTCCTAATAATCTAATATACTAACATAAACATTAAAAAAACACAATCACTTTAAAAAAGGATTGTGCTTTTTTTCATCACCTAAAGTTGTAGAATCATAATGTCCTGGATATAATTTAATATCATCGGAATACTGTAGAATTTTTTGAATACTTTCCCTCATTTCGGAATCACTTCCTCCAGGTAAATCACATCTACCAATACTATCTTTAAAAATAAAATCACCAATAAACATTTCATTAGAATCTTTAAAATAGAAAGTAACAGAGTCTTTAGAATGACCAGGAGTATAAATACATTCAAAATGAAAATCCCCAATACTATATTCTTTTTCTTCTAAATTACTTCTCTTAAAAATTTTTATACTTCTCTTCGTAAGAAAATTCCGTAATGCACCAATATGATCAGCATGAGAATGTGTAATAAGAACTCCCAATATCTTACAATCACCGATTGCTTCTTTAATTTTAAAAAAATCATCTCCTGGATCAACAACTAAACAAGTATTATTCTTTTTTAAAACATAACAATTCTCATCTAAATAACCAGTAACAACACATTGAGTATCCATAATAAACCTCCTTGCATATTAATAACGATCTTCAAAAGTTTTACTAACAAAAACAAAATTATAATTCATATCAAGTCTAAATGTATAATAATAAGTACCACTTTTTAAATAAGAAGGTAACTCCATTTTTTCATTTTCATGATACTTAACATCTTCAACTAACGTAATCGTATTGCGATTAGAAATAGCCTCACGTAATTTTTTTGTAACTTTAAATGATGTAGCATTTTGATGATTACAATACCCCTCTACAAATTCTTCACGTTCAGGAATATACTGATATCCACCAATACAAGAATTTTGTAGTTTAATATTATCCAAATGAATTTCTGTTTCTTCACCAAATAAATTCTTCCAAGCAAGAATTAAAGTATTTTGATGAAAAGCATGTGGAGTAAAATTCTTAGAATCATCACAAACATAAGGTTCCATTTTACTAGCATTAAATAAATTACAGTTAGATTCATACTTATCATGATCAGCAATCTGTCGATATGCAAGATAAAGCTTCATTGTATTATTCCATTCTGGTTGAGCAATATCCTCACGCATCGTAGTATAAACCTTACGATAAAGGCTTTGAACTAAAGTAGAATTTAAATCTAAGGTTGTGTCTTTTTCATTTGCCGTAACAGGAGTACATGCAAATTTAAGTTGTTTAATAGTTGATTGATAAACCCGAGTAGAATAATAAATATATCCAGCCATAACAATAACAGCAAGAACTAACAAAGTAGAAAAGAACCCTCCACGTTTTAACGCTTTAGCATTTATTTTTGCAATTCTTCTCTCTTCTTTTAATCTCATTTTTTCTTCTTTTAAACGTAGTTTTTCTTCTCTTCTTTTTCTTTTTTCTTCTTGTTTTAATAATTTTTTATCTTTTTTAGAAAGACTACTTGAAGGTGTATTCATAAAATTACCATCAGAAGATGATTGTGTATCAGAAGGATTAGTGCTACTAGGAACAATATTAGTAACATCAACTAAATTAGAAGAAGCATCATCTGTAGGAATCAATACAGGTGTTTCTATATTGTTATTTAAAATATTGTCATTATTAACCCCATTATTATCCATAATATTCACCTATCTTATAAAATAAATTTTAATATATTTTTTCCTTTTTTTCAATAGAAAAAAAAATAAAAAAAAGATATAAAAATATCTTTTTT
>CAMOQR010000028.1 GCA_946623125.1 uncultured Caryophanales bacterium
AACCACTTCACCAATGGCGCCATTTCAAAATACAAGTATATTTTATCAATAAAATAACATTTTGGCAAGTATTTTTCTTTTTTTTCATAAAATAGGCATATGCCATGACGAGTTATATGACTATAGAATAGACTAAAGGGAAGGGAGAAATTATGAATTATTATATAAATTATGATTGGGAAAGAGCAACAGGCTCTAACAACAATTTATACAATCCTAGTGAAGGATATCAAAAAGGGAATATGTTTAAAAACCTATACAATTCATACAAAAATTATCAACCAGTTCCTCTAAAACCAACAAATGAAAAAGAAAAGAAATGTTATGAATTATCTGCCATTGCCTTTGCCGCACATGAATTAAATCTATATTTAGATCTACATCCAGAAGATCAAAGCATGTTTATGTTATTCCAAGACTATCAAAGAAAGGCAAATCGTCTAATGGAGGAATATGAAAAAGAATATGGGCCATTAAATGTTAGCAGTGAAGAAATGAATCAATCATTTACTTGGCAATCTGATAACTGGCCATGGGAGGGAAAAAATGTTTCTATATCATAAAAGATTACAGTATCCTGTAAATATCAAGAAAAAAGATTTAAGAATGGCAAAATATTTAGTAACACAATATGGAGGCTCAAATGGAGAGTTAGCAGCAGCAATAAGATACTTAAATCAAAGAATATCAATGCCTGATGATAAAGGAAGAGCACTCTTAAATGATATTGGTACAGAAGAATTAGGCCATGTAGAAATGTTAGAAACAATGATTCATCAATTAACAAAAGATGCAACACTCGAAGAATTAAAAGAGGCAGGATTAGATACTCACTATGCAGAGCATGCAAAAGGTCTATTTCCAACAGATGCCAATGGAGTCCCATTTACTGCAACCTATTTTGCAACAACAGGAGATCCTCTAGCAGATATTTCAGAAGATATGGCAGCAGAACAAAAAGCCAGAGCAGTATATGAAAATCTAATAGATTTAACAACAGACCCAGATGTAATAGGACCGCTACTATGGTTAAGACAAAGAGAAATTGTGCATTATGCAAGATTTAAAGAATTATTTGAATATTATGAAAAAAAGATGAAAAATGGAAATAATGAAATGAAAGAAATAAATCAAATTCCATACTTTTTAAATAATGATGATTTTATCATGAACAATTTAAATGGAAATAATCCATATTACATGTAATAAAACAATAAGAGTAAACACAAAATCGTGTTTACTTTTTAATTTTGTAATTTTATATTATAATAAAAGTATAAAAATAAGAGGAGACAAAAAATGAGAGTAACGGGAAAAGATATATTACATATAGAAGACTTCATGAAAGAAAAAAATACTTTCTATATTTTACTAGGAATATCAGAATTAAATGAATGCACCCTATATTCTGATTTAGAAACCTATATTATTGGAAGATGTGAAATAGGATACCCAACTTGGATTTGGACTAAGGACGATATTACAATAACAAAAATGGATGAAATATCATCAATATTAGATCAATTTTTAGTACCAGGAAATAATAAAATAACAAGTAAAAAAGAATTATATGATTATTTAAAGAAAACAAATGAACTCTCAGATTATTATGAAATGGCCCATCTTATTTGTGAAAAACCAATTCATCCAGTAAAAGAAAAAGGAATATTTGCAAAAGCAAATCATCCAGATAAAGTAACAATTGCAGAATATTTTCGAAAAGAGTTAAAGGAAACGAAAGACAAAGAACTCTCACAAAAAGAAGCGTTAAACGAAGTGGAAGCATGGCTTGAACAAGAAAGAATATATGTTTTAAAAGATACAACTGGTGAAATTGTATCTATTGCATGCTATACAACCGTTCAGAATATGGCTAAAATTACCCATGTCTTTACTCCAAAGGAAGAAAGAAATAAAGGATACTGCCAATATTTAATCTATCAACTTACAAAAAAACTAATAGAAGAAGGATACAAAACACTATTATACACAGATAAAAAATATGAACCATCAAATAGGGCATATAAAAATGTAGGATATGAAGAAAAAAAGGTATTAATAAATTATACATTTTCAAAATTAGAAAACAAAAGCATGATATAATGAAGAAGGTGATAAATATGAACAAAGATGAAAAGTACAAATTGACATTTAAAAAAGCATGGGGTCACTTCAAGGTGGTAAATAAACATCGATGGATGGTTTTTTGCCTATGCTGTCGAGTAGGAATTCCCCTACAAGGACTTCTTCATGACCTATCAAAATATAGTCCAACAGAATTTATAGAAACAGCAAGATTTTTTGATAAGGGAGATTTTAGTCCAATACGAAAATGTAAAGAAGTGCAAGGATATAGTCTTGCATGGATTCACCATAAAAATAGAAATAAACATCATTATGAATATTGGTATGACTATAACGCAGAGATTCCATCTCCAGTGATACCGTTTCGTTACTTTTTAGAAATGGTATGTGATTCGTTTGCTGCGGGAATGACTTATCAAGGAAAGAAATGGACCCAGTCCTATCAGTTAGAATATTGGTTAAAAATAAAAGACAAAACAAGAATACATCCTAAAATGAGAATGCTGTTAGAAAAGGTTTATACAGACGTAAGTAAAGAAGGAATAAAAAAGGTTCTAACAAGAAATAATTTAAAAAGAATGTACATAGAATATACTAAAGAGTAGGTAAAAGTTGAAAAAAATTAAAAATGTGATATAATTAGACATGTTTAAGGAGTGAAAAGATATGTCAGATGGGCTGCGTAAGGTAGTGCATATTGAAGTGTTTGATTTCGAATGTGATGGCAATGCTTATGCCATTAACACGAAAAAAAATCAATTTGGTTATAAATATAGAACTCAATATATGAGAAGGGGAGAAGTTGTAAAAGAAATCCCTGAGATAAATAATGTAGAAATAGGAGCAGAGTTTTATAACAAATTTGGAATTAATATTTCTCAGTTAAGAAGTCTAAGAAGAAAGGTAAAAGAAATCACCAAAAAAAGAATGATTCCATTCAATGAAAAAGATTATGTAGAAGTGCTAGCAAAAAGTGGATCTTCAATTACTTATAAAGGAAAGTATAGAGAAGACTTCTATCAAAAAGTTTTAAAAATAAAATAAGATTAGTACACTTTTGTACTAATTTTTTTATAAAAAGGAATTAGCACTCGTACTTGACAAGTGCTAAAAAAGGCGTATAATAGAAATCAGAGGTGATAAATATGTATGGTTATCCACAAGAAGAACAAGAAGAAAATGTTTTAGAAAAATATGGAAGAGATATTGTAGAAGATGCTAAAGCAGGAAAAATAGACCCAGTAATTGGAAGAGATGACGAAATACGTAGTATTACAAGAGTATTATCGAGAAAAACGAAAAATAACCCAGTATTAATTGGTGAGCCAGGTGTTGGAAAAACAGCAATCGTAGAAGGACTCGCCCTACGAATTCTTAAAGGAGATGTCCCAAGTTCTCTAAAAAATAAAAAAATATGGGAACTTGATATGGCAGCTCTTGTTGCTGGTGCAAAGTATCGAGGAGAATTTGAGGAAAGATTAAAAAATGTTTTAAACGAGGTTAAAAAGAGTGAAGGAGATATCATCATGTTTATTGATGAAATCCACACAATTGTCGGTACTGGTAATTCAGAAGGAGCAATGGACACATCAAATATATTAAAGCCAATGTTAGCAAGAGGAGAAATCCATGTAATAGGTGCAACAACATTAAATGAATATCGTAAATACATCGAAAAAGATGGAGCCTTAGAAAGACGTTTTCAAAAAATTAAAGTATCTGAACCAACTGTAGAAGATACGATAACAATATTGAGAGGTCTAAAAGAAAGATTTGAGATTCATCATGGAGTAACAATACAAGACAAAGCCATTATTTCAGCAGCAACTCTTTCAAACCGTTATATAACAGATCGTTTCCTACCAGATAAAGCCATTGATTTAATAGATGAAGCATGTGCAACAATTAGAGTACAAATGGATTCTGTACCATTTGAATTAGATAGTCTAACTCATCGTATCATGAGATTAGAAATTGAAAAAGAGGCAATAAAAAAAGAAAAAGATGAGTTGTCCATCAAAAGAAGAGAAGACATTGATCGAGAACTAACAACCATGAAAGAAAAAGAAAAAGAATTAACAACGGCATGGAATAAAGAAAAAAATCTAAACAATGAAATTAGTAAGAAGAAAAAAGAATTAGAAGATTTGAAATTTGAATTAGATCAAGCAGAAAATAAATACGATCTGGAAAGAGCAGCAATTTTAAGACATGGTGAGATTCCAAGAGTTGAAAAAGAAATTGAAGAATTAAATAAAGTAGAAAAGAATAAATTATTAAGTGACGAAGTAACAGAAAATGATATCTGTAAAATCATAGCAAAATGGACTAATATTCCAGTCACAAAACTAATGGAATCAGAAAAAGAAAAACTACTTCATTTAGAAGATGATATGAAAAAAAGAGTTATGGGACAAGATGAAGTGCTAAAAATTGTATCAGATGCAATTTTGAAATCAAGAAGTGGCATTAAAGATCCAAACAAACCCATTGCTAGTTTTATGTTCTTAGGACCAACTGGAGTAGGAAAAACAGAAGTTGCACGAACACTTGCCTATGAATTGTTTGATGATGAAAGACATATGGTAAGAATTGATATGTCTGAATATATGGAAAAATTTAGTGTATCGCGTCTAATTGGATCACCTCCAGGATATGTAGGATATGAAGAAGGTGGACAATTAACAGAGGCAGTTAGAAGAAATCCATATAGTATTGTTTTATTTGATGAAATTGAAAAAGCCCATCCCGAAGTTTTAAATCTATTACTTCAAATATTAGACGATGGAAGAGTAACAGATTCAAATGGTAGAACAGTAGACTTTAAGAATACAATCATTATAATGACCTCAAACTTAGGCAGTGAATATGTATTAGAAAATAACAAAGAAAAGGTAATGCAAGAGGTAAAAAATACTTTCCGACCAGAATTTGTAAATCGTATCGATGAAATTGTAGTATTTAATACATTAACAAAAGATGCTATAAGTATGATTTTAGACAAAATTATAAATGAAATAGAATATCGTCTAAAAGATATTGATATTCATATAGAATTAACAGATTCTGCACGAGAAAAATTTATAGAAGAAGGTTATGATATAAACTTTGGTGCAAGACCATTAAAAAGACTAGTAGGAAGGACTCTTGAAGTAGATTTATCAAAATTATTAATCGAAGGGACTCTAAAAGAACATGATACTGTAATGGTTAATTATGTAAATGATAAATTTGTAATTAAAAAAAGAATTTAAGCAGCAAAAGCTGCTTTTTTCGTGTCAATAAAAATATGATATAATAATAACAAAGGAGAGAATAAAATGAAAAAATTTGTATCAGGATTTCTTACATTTATCTTAATTGATTTAATGGCCATCTTAATGATTAATGCAACATTTAAAGAAGTACTTGTAAAAGGAGTATTAGTGGAAAGCATGAAGTCAATTATCACTAGAAATATGTATAAAGAACCAAATATAAATCTAAATGATATTATAAAAGGTGATAACGTAATAACAGAAAATCCATTTGTTAATGAAATAATTCAAAGTGATGAGGTACAAGAATTAGTAAACGATTTCATGGAAACAGTAATCGAAGAATTGATTGAGGAAGATGGCAATTTTGACAAAATTGATGAATTAGAATTAGAAAAAAGAATGGTAGAGTATTTAAAAGAAAACAAAGAGGTATTAGAGAAAAAAACAGGTATCCCAATTAGTGATACCATGATAGAATTTACTGCCCATGCAATTCAAGATAAGGATTTAACAAGAGCCATAAAACAGAATATTAATAACATTCAGAATAATATGACAGCGGAAGAAAAGCTTTTATTAAAAACCTATAAAATTATTACCTCTTCACAATTAAAAACTATGATGATTCTTGGTATAATACTTACAATTCTATTAATTGCACTAGTACAATGGTCTTTTTATAAATGGATAAAAAACACATCACTATCATTGATTATTAGTGGAATACTTGTATCCATAATGAGTATTATTTTAAAAATAGTACTAGTATCTATTACCAAAAATGAAGAAATTAATACTTGGCCAATGCTTAGATTATCCCTAATTGTAATGGGAATAGGAATCGTAATTTTTACAGCATATAAAATGATAGAATTATTCTTAAAAAGGGAGAAAAAACATGAAGTATCCTAAGTTTCTAACAAATGATTCAACAATAGGAATTACAGCACCATCTGCTGGAATAGGCAAGTATAGTAAAGAGTTTGATTTATCTTTAGAAAATCTAAAGATAAATGGATGGAAGATAATAGAAACACCAAATGTACGCACAGAAGGAGATGTATCATCCTCTGCAAAAGAAAGAGCAGAACAGTTTCAGGATTTATATTTAGATGACTATGGTAAGGTAGATGCCATTATTTGTGCAACAGGAGGAGATTTTTTAACTGACATGCTACCATATATAGAAGATGAATACATGAGAACCGATTGTAAATGGGTAATGGGAGCAAGTGATCCGACAAACCTCCTATACTATATGACAACATGTTATGACATAGCAACAATGTATGGACATAATGCAGGAAGTTTTGATGCAAAAAAATTATATCAATCACAACAGATAGCAATCGAATTTTTAAAAGGAAATATTATCCCTCAAGAAAGTTATAATTTGTATGAAAAAGAAAGAGAGGGAAGAATAAATGGAGAATATAATTTAACGGAAAAAGTAGAGTGGAAATCGAATAAGCAAGAATTTGAAATAGAAGGAAGAATCATTGGTGGATGCCTAGATTGTTTAAGATATTTACCAGGAACAAAATCTGATTGCACGAGGTGGTTTACGAAAAAATATAAAAAAGATGGATTTATCTGGTACTTTGATATCTTTAGCATGAGTGCAGAGGATGTGTATTTAACCCTTTTTCAATTAAAAGAAAACGGTTGGTTTGAATATATAAAAGGAGTAATTGTTGGAAGAGTACTTTTCCCAAAAAACTACACATCCATGACATATAATAAAGCATTTGAAAAAATATTTGGAAATATACCAATTATAATGGATGCAGATATTGGACACGTAGCCCCTAAAATGACAATAATAAATGGAAGTATTGCTAAAATAACATGGAAAAATAACAAAGGAAAAATAGAACAAATTCTAAGATAAAGCAATAAAGGTAGGAGTTAACAATGAAATTAGAAATTATAGAATTAAATAAAAGTTATGGAGAAAAAGAAGTATTAAAAAATATTAATTTTACATTTGAAGAAGGAAAAATATATGGATTACTAGGAAGAAATGGTGCAGGAAAAACAACATTTTTTAATTCAATAAATAAAGATATTGACATTGAAAGTGGAAGATTTTATCTAGATAATGAATATGGAAGAAATAAATTAGAAACAAAAGATATTGGTTATGTACTATCTACTCCAGTAGTTCCAGAATTTTTAACAGGAAGAGAATTTTTACAATTTTTTATAGATATTAATAAAGATAAAATTGACTCCTCCAAAACAATAGATGACTATTTTACACTAGTACAACTAAAACCAGAGGATCAAAAATTATTATTAAAAGATTATTCTCATGGCATGAAGAATAAAATGCAAATATTAATAAACATAATTGCAAATCCAAAGATTATACTATTAGATGAACCATTAACATCCCTAGATATTGTGGCTCAAGAAGAAATGAAACAATTACTTAAGGTGTTAAAAAAAGATCATATTATTATTCTATCAACGCATATCTTAGAACTAGCAACAGATTTATGTGATGAAATTGTTATATTAAGTAATAAAAAATTAGAAATAATTCCAAAAGACGATGTAAATATCAAAAAATATAAAGATAAAATCATAACAATGTTAAAGGAAGAAAAAGATGATTAATTATCTATACAAAACATTACAAATTGATATAACATATTCAGTAAATTCCACCCTTTATTCCTTAAAAAAACTACCATTCATGAAAGGACTAATTACAGAAGATACATATAATAGTAAATTAATAAAAAGAATAATTGGAGGAATAGGATTATTATTATCTATACTGAGATCAATCACATTTAAATTTATATACTTTTATGGACTCATATTTATTTGTGAGAAATTATTTTCTAAAAATAGTACCAATGCATTTATACATGTTTATTTTTTCTTAACACTTCTAGGATTATTTATTAATAATAAGTTACTCAATACGAGTACAAAAAAATATTTTTCTTTAATTGTATTTCAAATGGATGGAGATAAATTTTTTAAAGCAAACCTGTTATGGAATATTCTAACAAGTAGCCTTTTAAACGCTTTCATGTTATTGTTTGTTGTAAGATTCTTTTTACCAGACTTTTTAATTCTTCAGGGAATTGTTTTATTAATAATTACAATAGAAGCAAGAATAATAGGAGAATGTTTCAATATAATTTTTTATCAAAAATATCACTATTTGTGGTATAACAATACAAAACTATACTTTACGATTATGATTATATTATTAGGGCTATCCGCATTACCATATTGGAATATTGTTTTAAAAATGAATAATATTCAAATAATTAGCATACTTCTTTTTGGAATTAGTATTCCTTGTATCATATATTTATTAAAATTAAAGAATTATAGTCTAATATATAAAAGAATAAATTACATTGTAAATCCAATGAATACGAAACAAGAAAAAGATTATTTAAAACAAGCAATGGTAGATTTAAAAGATAAAGATAAAAAAATAAATGATAATAAATTAAAAAACAAAAAAGGATATGATTTATTTAATACTATATTTTTTGAAAGACATAAAGAAATCTTACTAAGAAGTGCACGTAACTATGCCTTAATCTTTATTGTTATATATATAGTACTTGGATACATTATGATAAATTATCCAAACTATAATCAAAGTATTGGACATTTTTTACATGTAAAATTAGCCACCTTTGTTCTAATTATGTATTTTATCAATAGGGGATCAATTGTAACTCAAGCAATGTTTTATAATTGTGATCATGCCATGCTACGATATAATTTCTATAGAGAACCACAAGTAATATTAGGTTTATTTAAAAAAAGATTAGAAATCGTTGCAAAAGTAAATCTTATTCCAGCAATCGTTATAGGAATAGGAAACGTATTTTTATTAATCATATCTTCTGAAAACATCGCCTTAGGAACATTAATCACGACATTCTTATTTATTATTAGTTTAAGTATATTCTTTTCCGTACACTATTTGGTAATTTATTATTTATTGCAACCTTATAATAAACAAATGGAAGTAAAAAAAATAAGTTATTCTTTTGTTACCCTAGGAACATATATAATTAGTTATTGGATATCCGGAATTGTGTTAACCTCTGAAGTATTGTCCATCATTGGATTGATACTAGTATTATTCTATATTGCAATAGCATTATTATTAGTTCAAAAAATTGCACCAAGAACCTTTAAATTATATTAGAAGTAGAAAACTACTTCTTTTATTATATTGTAAAATTATCGTAAAACGATAAAAAAATATTGACTAACAAGAAAAATAAAAATATAATCAAAACAAGAAGGAGAAATAATATGTTTATAATTGAAATAGATAAAATGGGGAAATTATTAAAAAAAATAGTATGGATTGGAATGTTACTTGCTATACCATGTATTGTGGGAATTCCGTTTATATTAAAACATAATTCCAATATGATATATTCCATGCTTATTGTATATCCAAATGGATGCATGATGTTAAAAATTGCATATGAATTTTATAAAATGTTTGATTCACTTGAAAAAAAGCAACCATTTACAATCCAAAATGTTAACCTTTTAAGAAAAACAGGATGCCTATCTTATGGAATGAGTGTATTATGGATAATTGACTTAGGAATATTAATCTTCTTGATAAAAAATACATACATTGATTACATCATAATTCTAATATTCTTAAGCATTCTATTCTTTGGAGTAGGAATAGCCTTATGGACATTAAGTTTATTGTTGCAGCAAGCAACAGAGTATAAAGAAGAAAATGATTTAACAATATAGAGGGAATTATGATAATAGTAAATTTAGATGTAATGATGGCTAAAAGAAAAATATCTTCTTATGAATTAGCCGATAAGATAGGAATCACACAAGCAAATTTATCCATTTTAAAAACAGGAAAAGGTAAAGCCATACGTTTTTCAACACTTGAAAAAATATGTGAAGTATTGGATTGCAAACCAGGAGATATATTGGATTATCAAAAGGAGGAGAAAAAATGAAAAAAATAATGATTGGCACGTTATTACTATGCATATTACATGCAATTATTATAGTAAATAGAAATTTAGGAATTAATGTATTCTTGTTTAATTTTCCACTTGTAATATTTATTCTGCTGAACTTGAAAGAAAATAAATGCATAAAAAATAAAAAAGGACTAGTACTAATGATTCCTATATTAATATTATCTTTAACATATGGGATTTATGATAATGACTTAAAGTATTTAAATAGTATAGCCATCCCAACACTATATCTATTATGGTATATTTTTACAATGAAAAAAATGGACGGAATAATAGATATATTAATAGAAATATTAAACATCATGATAAAACCATTAAATGCCATTGGTAATTATGCAAAAGAATGTAAGAATCTTATTATAAAAGATAAAGAAATACCAGAAAGAACAAAACAAATAATAAAATCAGTTTTTATTATTACACCAATTATTATAATTGTTCTATTACTGCTTAGTAGTGCAGATTCTATTTTTAATAATATATTTTCATCATTTTTTGAAAAATATAAAAACATATCAGTAGAAAACATAATGATTCAAGTAATATCGTTTGGTCTCTTATTCTTCTATTTAGGATCAACAATATTATTTTTAAGCAAGGAATATTTAGAAGACAAAAGAGTAAAAAAACAACATCAAAAGAAAGATCCATTAACTATATCATTATTAATAACAATTCTTAATGTCATATATATGATATTTGATGCAATTCAAATTAATTCTTTATTATTACACAGAGTTGCAATAGGATTTAATTATGCAGAATATGCAAGAAGTGGTTTCTTCCAATTAATGTGGATATCAATCATCAATTTAATAATTCTTCTTTCTTCCAAAAAAACAGAAGAAACAAAATGGATCAAAGTAATGAGTCTTGGAATGGTATTATTGACTTTAATAATTATAATATCGTCTTTTTATAGAATGTATTTATATGAACAAGCCTACGGATATACTTTCTTAAGATTAGGAGTATATACAATTCTTGCAACAGAAGGAATCTTACTTTTGCCAACTGTTTTTTACATTTTAAATTCAAAAGTAAATATCCTTAAATATTATGCAAGTATCATTATAATCATCTATACTTTGATTAACATTGTATCAGTAGATACGATTATTACAACCAATAATATCAACCGATACAAGTCAACAGGAAAGATTGATATTTATTATTTAATGAACTCTAATTATGACAATATAAATCAATTACGAAAATTAGAAAAAAAATTAGAGAAAAAGCAACCATATGATGCAAACCAGTTAAGAATATACATTGAAAAAATGGATAAAAGAAATGAAATTGATTGGGTAGAGTTTAATTTAGCTAAATGGAATGCTCAAAAGAATAGTACATGGAAAGAATAAAAAAAGGAATGTATTTTCATTCCTTTGAGACTATTTACAAAAAAGTTAGTGAATAGTCTTTTTTTATTATTATGATTTTTAGGTAAACACCTATTTAATAATTGGATAATTATATTTAAATATATTTTTCAATTTCACTAAAAACTTCCCCTAAAGATTTATGAATCACTAAGTCACACATAGAATCATAAGAAGTTTTATCACGATTGATGAGAACTAAGTGATGTCCTCTAAAGTAATTGAGAAAAGAAGCCGCAGGATAAACATTTAAACTAGTACCTCCAACGATTAGTAAATCACAATTTTGAATTTCTCGAATGGCATTTAACATGGTATCATTATCAAGGGGTTCCTCATATAATACAACATCAGGTTTGATAATTCCCCCACAGGGGCATTTAGGAACACCAGATGATGAAAAAACAAAATGATCATCATAAAACTTATGACATTTTAAACAATGATTTCTTTTAATAGAGCCATGAAGCTCCAATACATTTTTACTTCCAGCCTCCTGATGAAATCCATCAATATTTTGTGTGATAATACATGAAAGAAATCCTTTTTTCTCCATTTTACTTAAAACGTGATGTGTGACATTAGGCTTAAACCCATTTGTATTAAGTTTATCTTTATAAAATTTAAAAAACTCTTCCGTCTTTTCCTGAAAAAAAGTGTGGGATAGAATTTCTTCAGGAGGATATTCATAAACTTCATGATACAAACCATCTTGACTCCGAAAGTCTTTTAATCCTGACTCAGTAGAAACTCCTGCACCACCAAAAAACACCACTCCTTTTGCATCCTTTATCCAAGATAATAAAGTATCAATATCTCTCATAGAATCACCATCATCATTATAGCATAAATTGACAAAATTAAAAAAATATTATAAAATATACGCAACAACTGATGTTGTGAGGTGAATTTATTGAAAACAAATAGAAAGATAATCTATGGGGTAATGGTAATAGGGGTATTAGCAATAGCCATTGGATTTGGAATCTATGGAAATACAATAGAAAATAGCTTAGATATAAAAAATATAGCAGCGAGTGCATCAATGATTATTCCACAAGCTACAAAACAAGAAATGGAAGAAACAGAAAACCAAGAATTAAATTTTCCAACTATTCAAATGGAAATTGCACCAGCCGCTATGATGAAATCGGCAATAGAGCGGTATGATGAAATGTCTATTGAACAACTTGAACAAGCATTATATGCCGGGAGTCTGCCATTAGAGTATTCGGCACTTTATACAAATGCATCAACGAGATTAACACAAAGCAAAGGAGCATTGTACTTCAATGGACATAGAGAAACATATTATTCAGAAAAAGTTTTACCTGGTAATGGATTAAATATTCCAGGAAGACACGCAGGAGAAGATGGAACCATAAGAGATGGCGATGGGTATATTTGCGTTGCTGCAGATCCAGCATACATGGCAAAAGGTTCTGTTTTAATAACATCTGTTGGACCTGCAAAAGTATATGATTCAGGATGTGCATATGGAACAATTGATATTTATGTAAATTGGTAAGATCTATTAAAATAGATCTTTTTTTTTGATAATTTGACAAGAGAGAAAAACTATATTACAATAACATTAGTATAAAAATAGTAGGTGAATTGATTGAAAAGAATTAGAATAACCTGCATTTTAGCAGTATTTGTAGCAATAGCAATGATTTCGACGGGAACGTTTATTCAAAATCAAGAAGGAAAAAAGAAAAATGTAAAAATAGAAAGTACCAGCCAAAATATAAAAAATATGGCAGCAAATGCCAATATGATAGTAAAAGAAGTAGAGGAAAAACAACAAGAAGAAGAGATTCCTCCAACATTTGAAGAAGTAGAAATGGAAATTGCTCCATCTTCAATTATAGTTCCTCCAAGAGTAGAAGTATATGAGGGAATGACGCTAGCAGAATTATCAGAAAAACTAAACCGGAATCTTGGAAACGATATTATAGCAGGAAAAGGTGAAATTATTGCTTCTGAGTGTATTAATAAAGGTGTAGATCCATATATAACAGTTGCAATTATTCTTCATGAAACAGGATGTGGTACAAATTGTTCTAATCTTGCCAGAAATTGTTATAATTTTGGAGGACAAAAAGGATCTCCAAGTTGCAATGGAGGAGCATTTAAACAATATGATTCAATTGAAGAAGGATTAGTAGGAATGATTGATAATTTATCAAAAAACTATTTTTCTATAGGATTAAATACACCAGAAACAATTGGCCCAAAATATTGTGAAGGAAATGAATGGGCCGGAAAAATCAGTTGGTTTGTGAATAAAATCAGAAATAGTTAAATATTTTTGATTTTTTTTTCATTTTGTGGTAAAATCTACTGTATTTGGAGGCCTCTATGAAAAAAAATAGAAAAAAACCAAAAAATGCAATCAGTAAATTATTGAATATAGCACTACTTTCAATAGGCATATATATAGGAGAAAAGTATTCAATAGTAGATGCTAAAGAACTAATATATAATTTCCAAGAAATTAATTATATGAATGAAAATCTAGATGTTATTCTAAATGAGATTGAAGATGCAACAGGAATAGATACAGATGATAATCCAAATCTCCTACCATTATATGGAACATTAAAAAATGAAAAATTAGATGAATCTGAAAAATCCTTAATATATAGTTTAGATGAATTAATAAAGGATAATCCCTATATGGATAAGAATCTTTCGTACTTGTCTATGAGAGAATTAGATATAGAGTATAAAGAAAGACCTAACAATATAGATGATATAATTGTAGGATTATATTCACTGAAAAACAATAGAATTGATATATATAATACAAAAGAAAAAGTAGAATCGGAAATCGTGATTCACGAAATCATTCATAGTTTATTTCACAATGGAAAAACTGCCTTACTACCAAGTTATATAGAAGAAGGAGTAACAGAACTTCTAACAAATGAATATTTTGCCTCTAATCCATTCTTAGAAAGTACAACTTATCCATTTGAAATAGCCACGATAAGAATAATGTGTGAAATGGTTGGAGAAGAAAAAGTACTAAAAGCATACACAACAGGAAATATGGCGGAAATTGATATGGATTTAGCAAGAAAAATGGGAGTAGCAGATACCACAGTATTCATGATAGATTTAAAAGAAATATTTGATGAATTAGAACAAGGCCATCCTATTGATTCTATAAAAAAGCAAAGAATATTATCATATTTAGATACTTTCTTCGCAGCAAAATTAAAAAATACAAATGATACAAATCAAGCAGATATCTATTTTTATAATAGAGATATTCTAGACATGATGGACAAAAAAGATGATTTTTCAAATTATTGGTTATATACGCAAGAACATGGATATTATACAAAAGCATATTTTTCAAAAAAATTAAAAGCAGAATATCCATATATTGAAAAAAGAAATATAGATGGAACAGTAAACACACAGGATAATTATCAATATACATATTCATATTAAGAATAGTGTTGCATAGAATATATAAGAAAGTCAGAAAGAAGTTGTGAATTTGACTTTTTTACAAAAGTATGATATAATGAACTACGTAATTGATGGCACATTATTCTAGTCAATTACTTTATTAGGAAGACGAGCTTAAAAATTCGTTAAAGGGCATATCTGTGAAACCTTTGGTGTCTGCTTTTTACGCCCAGTTCAGGGTGGATGCTGAAGATGAGAATATTGGGCAACTCATAATGGCATATGAGAAAAGACCCACTATTCGTGGAGACCCATTCTTGTGGTTAATCTATACGAACAACACTGATGATTGATTACGAAATGGGATAAAACCTGTATTGTGGCGAAAGCTATGTGCAGTGTAGCCTGTCTTGAGTGA
>CAMOQR010000029.1 GCA_946623125.1 uncultured Caryophanales bacterium
TAGGATTTGTTTATATAAATCCTATTTTTAATCTTCAATTTCTTTAAACAATTTAGATAATGTAGTTTCTTGCTTCGATAATTTTGATGGTATTACTTAAGCAGTTTACATATTATAGAGGATATGCTAGCTGTTTTTGTTTGCAACGTAAAATAAACGATTTTTTCTTAAAAGAGGTATAAAAAAACGATTTTTTATATGTTACTGTATGATACAATATGCTTGTGATTAAACGTCTTTAGTGGAGTGTGAATAGTTACTAAACACCCCCCTGAAGACCTAGTCGTGAGACAGTGTCACTTTATTTTATAAGGGTTTGCGAGCGTTTTGTTTTTTTCTAGATACCATACAGATACCAAAAACTCGAAAAAATGGATATTTTTAATTGTTTACTTTAGTTTATATACGTTTATTGATTTTGACATAAATATAAAAATATGATATTCTGTATACAGATGAGGGAAACTTCATAAAATAAAAAAGGAACACTTAATTTTCAGAGGTTGAGTGTTACCCTATAGGGTTTTGACACTTAATCAGTGCTGATTAGAGTGTCATTTTTTTATTACTAAAACCAGTAAGGTTAAGAGTAGTAAAATGAGTGATATGTAGCGAAGCAACTTAATGTTGTATTCACGTTTTTTCATTCTCTCAAACCTCCTCTCTATGTTGGATTGGAGGAGACACGAGGGCAACTAAATTTTCCTAAAATTAGTATATCAAATATATGTTCTGTGTTGATATATGTTTCTCGATATTGAAAATTATTGATACTTGTTTGACTAAGTATCTTTTTCATGTGTTGTTTCTTACTGCTTTTTAGTAAAATAACAGTATAAGGATTTGGAGATTTAAGTATGAAGAAGAATATATTATTTAACTTTAAAGAATTAATTTATACATCTAACAGTATGTTAGGTGTTTTTTGTTTATGTTATAATTTTTATAGATAGGTGATGAAAATGGAAAAATTAGATTTTAATCATTATAAAGATAAGAGTGTTGATTATATTCATGAGATGTTACTTAGAAAAGTATTAGAACTTGTTCAACATATTATTATTGAAAAAGGAATTGATATTGATAAATATTCTTATATTGATTCTTATTATGATAGGTTAATACACATGTTTTATTATGATGTATTCTTATGTAGTGATATTCAGTATTTGTTAAATATTTTAGGAAAAGATTATCAGACTAATACTTATTTTTTAGAAGATACAGAGACTTGGTTTTTTCAATATAATAACTTAGTTGAAGAATTTAATAATTATATGAGTGTAAAGAATGAAATAAATAAGAGAGGATATGATGTAGTTTATCAAGAATTAGAAAATAAAATTAAAAATCTTTGTATAGAAATGTTAGAATATAAAAATAAAGATTTTGATCGTAATGCTTCTTTATTTCTTTTATTAAAAAAAGTAGAACAGTATTATCAAACACAGATACTTACCATTCATGCTTTAAGATCTTCTCTTATTGGATTTGCTGAGGGTGCTAATATTGATGAGGATTCTAAAAGACTTGATCATGCTGAAAGAATTATGGAGTCAAGGGGATTATATGAATATTTAAAATCTAATTATCAAGAAGATGCTTTTTTATATCGAGATTATGAATTAAAAGAGGGGGAAACCTTTAGTGATATTCATATTCGATATTTATATAGAAGTTATGATTTATATCGAGAAATGTTAGAGTTTTTAAAAGTAGAATATGATAAGGATAAGCCTCCAATTCATGTAATTGATTTAGTTAAAAAATATTATCCTTATTATGAAGAATATATTGATGATAAGAATAAACCTTATTTTGATCCTTATGCTTCTTCTTTAACTAGAATGGATGAGTATTATGAATATATGAAGAATCATTATAAAATAGATTTTATTAATGAAATTAATAAATATCAAAAATATAAGTTTCATCATCCTGAAAAGAGTATGGATGATATTATAAATGAGTTAAATTTGACAAAAGAAGAGTGTGATAAAATAGAAGAATTTATGAATGAAGAATTTGATGTTGAAGAGAAAAAAGACTATGAAATGGATGATGATTTATATGAGGTGGTTTGTAATTGTTTTGATGAGTTAAATGATCAAGAAAAAGAATTATTAGATTATCGTTTTGGAATTGTTTCTTTTGAAAAACATTCTGTTGATGAGGCATCTGTTTATTTTAAATTATCTCGGGTTCAAATTCTACAAATAGAAGCACGTGCTATTCGAAAGATTAGGAAAGGAATGGTTTAGTATGTCTTATATTAAAGATTCTTTATATGGTTTTGTAATAGGGGATGCTATGGGAGTTCCCGTTGAATTTCAATCTCGTGATACTCTTCGGAAGAATCCTGTTACTGATATGATTGGATATGGATCTTATTTTTATATACCAGAAGGTGTATGGTCTGATGATAGTGCTTTAACTCTTGCAACTATGGATTCTATTAATAAGTGTGGAAAAATTGATTATAAAGATATGATGGATAGGTTTTGTAATTGGGAAAGACATGGTGAATATACAGGAAATGGGGAAGTATTTGATATTGGAATTACTACAAAATATGCTTTAAGAAGATATATGGATGAGCATTTAGATTCTTTAGCGTGCGGTGGGGATGGAATTGGTGAAAATGGAAATGGTTCTTTAATGAGAATGCTTCCTATTGCATTATATTGTTTTCAGAAAAAAATAGATGATGCAGAAATATTAGATATTGTTAAAAATACATCATCTCTTACTCATGCCCATGAGCAGAGTGTTTTGGGATGTTTTATTTATGTTCAATTTGTTATATTTTTATTAAATGGTTCTTCTTTAGAAGATGCTTATTCTAGAATACAAAAACTTAATTATTCTATGTTTTTGGATGAAACAGTTGCTGTATATCAAAGAATTCTTCAAGATGATATTTTTCATTTTGATTTAAATTCTATTCATTCTGGTGGATATATTGTCCATACTTTGGAGGCTGTTTTATGGACTATTTTTCATACTCATAATTATTCTGATGCTATTTTGACATCTGTTAATTTAGGGGATGATACGGATACCGTTGCTGCTATTACTGGATCTATTGCTGGAATATTATATGGATATGATTCTATTCCTGTTTCTTGGATTGAAAAGTTAAAGAATAAAGAATTATTAAATAATATTATTTATGAATTTGATAAGTAGGTTTCTCCTACTTTTTTTATACTAGTATGTGATATAATAGTATAAATCTTGTCATGAGAGATGAAAGATATAGATATTTTTTATTTGGAATTTTTAAAAAATATTTTCCTGTAGTATAATATTTTAGAAAGGTGGTATTGATATGGCTAAATATGATTTAAATCATTATTTTTCTGATATTGATAAAAATGGTTTGAAAAAAACTTGGCATTCTATACTATCTAAGTCTTTAAAAAATAAATTTGATTCCGAGTTATTTGTACTTGATAATTTTGGAGAATTATATGAGATTGGGTTAGCCCATGAGAATAAGATTAATAAGAAAGAAATGGGTAAGTATTATACTCCAAAAGATGTTTCTTTTTTGATGTCAGAATGGTTACTTTCTCTTGAGGGAGAAAATATATGTGATGTTGGATGTGGAACAGGAAATTTAATTATATCTTATTTAGAATTAGTTGGTTTAGAAAAGGCTATGGAACTTATTCAAGAGGGACATATCTATTTATATGATATTGATGATGTTGCTTTAGAAATATGTAAGTATTCTATTGCTTTAAAATATGGTAGTGATTGTTTGAAAAAAGTTCATTGTATTTTATGTGACTTTTTAGATCAAAATATACGTCTTCCTAAGAATTCTAAAGTTATTTCTAATCCTCCTTATTATAAGATTACTAATATAGGTAATAATTGGAAAGTAACAGATGTTGTAATGGATTCTAATGAACTTTATTCTTCTTTTATGGAGAAGATTATTTCTAGTAGTTTGTCTTCTGTTATTATTACTCCTTATAGTTTTATTGGTAGTGATAAGTTTTATTCTTTAAGATGTTTTCTTAATCATTATAATGGTTTTATTTATTCTTTTGATAATGTACCAGGGCAGATATTTAACGGACGGAAACATGGGGTATTTAATAGTAATAAAGGAAATTCTGTGAGAGCATCTATTACTGTTGTTGAGAATAGGAAGGATTGTTTTGGGTTTCGGATTAGTCCATTAATTCGTTTTAAATCAGAGGAGAGAGAAAGGTTACTTTCTGGGAATTTTTTAAATCAGTTTATCAGTTCTAAATATCAAATAGTTGATTCTAATCATAAGGCTTATTATAAATGTTTTCCAGAACTTAATGATTTATTTGATCGATGGATGATGGTATCTGATCAAGTTTTGGGTGATGTTTTAGATTCTAGTGTTGGAAGAGCATTATATATTCCAACTACATGTCGATATTTTACTGTTGGGGCATCTAGTAAATTAAAAAGAGATGGTAAGAGAACTGTCTATATTTCTGATGATATCTATAATTATATTTACTGTTTTTTTAATTCTTCTTTTGCTTATTGGTATTGGAGATTATATGATGGTGGAATTAATTATTCTTTTAGTTTAATTCAAAATATACCTATTTTTTATCATCAATTAAATTCTTCTCAAATAAATAAAATCAATCAGATTGCAGAAGAGATGCAGAAAAGAGAAAAAGAATTTTTTGTTTATAAAAAGAATGCTGGGAAGAGTCAAGAAAATATTAAATTTCCTGTTGAATACCGAAATCAAATTAATTCTGTTTTTTTAGAGGCGTTAGGTTTTTCTTCTAATACTTCTATTTTTCAAAGAATTCATAGTAGTTCTTTATTTGGAGGTTGTGATGATGAATAATGTTTTAAATTCTTTTTTAAAAGATATTTATGATAAGCCTATTAATCTACTTTTGAAAAGTTCTGAAATAAAAGAAATTGAAGATTTTTATCAGAAGTATTATCAAAAATATACAGATATTAAAATGTTTTATTCTGTTGATAAAAATATTGCTCGTAAGATTAAAAAAGTGTGTAGTGTACGAGCAGAAATTGAGAGACAATTTTTTTGTAAAAAAAGATTACAATCTGGTACATTATGTGAATGTGTTCTTGCTGAGAGTATTGCGAGATTTTATCAATTAGATTCTTTTGCAGATGTATTTCATACTTATATTCGGGATTTACCTGCTAATATACTATATCGATTAAGAGATGATAATAATCGTATTTTATGTCGATATATTTACTATAATAAAAATGATTTAAATACTTTTTTGATTCAATATGGAAATCCTACTCGATATGATGCTGATTTTTATATGAATGGTGAAAAAATTAAACTTGAGTTTAAAGATCGTATTGCTAGAGCAGGGGAGAAGGAAACAGAGTATGATGATGAAGGAAAATTAGTTTATTCTCATTCTTTTCAAGAAGAAAATCCTACGTATATTTCTTTAATTCATCAGTTTAATGAAAAAAATAATATCATTGATTTGGTTGGTAATTATAAAATAGAGAGTGATTCTGATAAGAAAGAGATTTTAAAATCATATTTTAAAAGTTTAGGATTTGATATTTTAATATCAATGGATTTATTTGATTCTATTATCGCGATTACTTATGATTGTATTGATAAAGATGATTGTTGTTCTTTTATTTCTTTTGATGGTTCTGAAATTAGACGTTCTGGTAAAAATTCTTATACTGTTTTTACTCCTAATCTTTTGTTAAAATCTATTCATCAAGTGGGAGGTATTATAAGTGGTAATTCTGTTAAGATTCCATCTTCTAATATGATAAATCGTATGAGAAATGATAAAATTACTGGTCGGAAAATTAATCATTTATTTTATGTTAGATTGGAGTCTTTAAAGGAAAAAAATGGATATTGTGAATTTCTTATTAAGGATGTAAAACAATTAAAACCAACGATTTGTGTTCATATACAAATTATTGCAGAACGTAGTCGATTACGAGAATATTATCTTTCTCATTAAAACGTTTATATAACGTTTTTTTGTTCTTAATCATATGATAAAGGGGACTTAACTTTACAAATAATTCATTTTGTGGTATAATAGGGAACTATTAAGGGGGATAATTATGAATAAAAAAATGCATATCAATTTACAAATTATATCTTTTATTTCTATATTAATTTTAATATTATGTGCAATATCTGCATTCTCTATTGCTAGTTTGCAAGATGTTTCTTATTTAAAGACTATTATTTTCTTTTTTGGAATTGTCTTTAATGTTTTATTAGTATCATCTGAATTATTTTTATTTTCTTTATTGAAATTAAAATATAGATTGATTTCTATTGGATATTGGATTATTGAGCTTATTTTTCTTGTATGGATTAATTCTAAAATACCTTTTTCAGGATTATTTATCCTTGTATTATTTCATATGATAAAGAGTGGATATATGATCTATTCTTTTAATACTATTTATCTTTTTGATCGTTTTTATGAGTATTGTAAAATATTCCATATAAAAGTAAAAAAACCTAGAAAGGTATCTTCTAAAAAGACTACTGCAGTATCAAAAGTTTCTAAATCAAAGAGTAAAGTGGTTGATGAGAAAAAGAAGGTTACAGGAACTCGTACTGCTAAGAAAACAACTAAAAGTTATGCATAAAAAATCAAATGATTTAAATCATTTGATTTTTTTATAATGTTTTTTGATGATCATTGATAATTGTTATTGTTTTTTCATTTCTTTCTTTATCTAGTATTTTTAATGTTGTTCCACTTTTTAGAAAACTGAAGACGTGTTCTACATATTTTGGATCTCCTGCATGTACAAATTCTCGATATAATAACCAAATATTATTACTAGGATTATTTTTAATTTCATCTTTTGATATGTTTTCTAAATCGGAACATGTATTAATTGATTTTGCCATATTTCCTGTTCCAAAATTATATGCTTGTATGGCAAGGGGAATATTATAATTATTTTCTTCCATGCAGTTTCTTAAAATCATTGTTCCTATTTTTATGTTATATTCTACATCTTGTAGTTTTTCTAATGTGATAGTTTCTTTTTCTATTTGATTTGTTTCAAAATTGTATGCAGAAACAACTGTATCTAAATGTGCAGATTTTTCTATTTGCATTAGTCCTTCAGCAGGACCTCTGTTTATGTAACTATTATGATCTCCATTACTTTCTTGAGCAGCCATTGCCATTAATAAGTTTTTATCCATTCCATATCGATTTGCATATTTTTCAAATAGATCTTCATATCTTTTGGCATTTCTTATATTTTCTTCTTCTGTTCTATCTTCATAAGAAAAGTGAAACTCTTCTGTTTGGAACATTTCTATCATATTGTCATTATAGGATGATGTTTGATCTTGTTCTGGTATTTTTTCAACTATTTCTTTTTCTTCTTCTAAAGCATTATCTATTGCTTGTATTATTTCATCTTCGTCTGTATCTATTTCAATTATATTATCATTATCTATTTCTGTTACATATGTTGCGGCTAAATCTGAAGGGTCAGGTTTACCTTTGATATGAGATATTCCTGCTGCTACTAATACTGCTGCAAGGGATGCAATTGCTATTCTTTTTCCAATGGTTATATTTTTACGTGAGAGTTTCATGTTTTGTGTAATATTTCCAAGAATATTTAATCTTTTTATTCTTTTTTCATAATATTGTTCATATTCTTTGATAATATTATTTGATTCTTCTTTAACAATTCCTTCTCTTCCGTCAATATCATATCCTTTTTTCTTACAAATTTTTATTAAATTTTTTATGTTATTTTCATTTCTTATTCTTCTAATTTTTCCATTTTTGTGAATTAGGGCAATGTAATTGTTATTTTCATCATATAAAAATTCTATATATATTTTCATTTTATCACCTTATTTCTTTCATTATATCATGCTTTGTAATTTGTGCTATAATTTAATTGGAGGTTTTTATGAGAATTTTTAAATGTTTGAAATGTGGTAATATCGATTTATCTATAAAAGATGGAAGTTGTGTTCCTACTTGTTGTGGGGATTCTATGAAAGAGCTTGTTGCAAATGGAGTTGATGCATCGTTTGAAAAGCATGTTCCTGTTGTTGAGATACATGATCAGGTAGTTGAAGTTACTTGTGGAGAGGTTCTTCATCCAATGGATGAGAATCATTATATTGAGTTTATGATGATTGAAACAAGCCTAGGATATCAGATTCATTATTTACATCCAGGAGAGGAACCTAAGTGTATTTTTTCTCTTTCATCTTCTGAAAAATTAATTTGTGCTTATGCTTATTGCAATTTACATGGTTTGTGGAAAAATCAATAATTTATTTGCTTTTTGCAAATAAATTTTTTCTTTTTCTTGTTATAATAATAATAGGAGTGATTGTATGAAGACAGTTGTTATTACGGGAAGTGCTAGGGGTTTTGGATATGCCATGATTGAGAGATTTTATCAAAATAATTATAATGTTGTTTTGTGTGATATTAATCATGAAGAATTAGAAAAAGCAAAGAATAAGTTAGATGGTATTTCTTCTTCAGGAAAAGTTTTAAGTTATATACTTGATGTTACTAAAGAAGAAGAAATTCAAGAAATGATTTCTAATATATTAAATGAAGTTGATACTATTGATATTTGGGTTAATAATGCAGGAGTAAATCAACCGATGAAGGCTATTTGGGATTTGGATTCTAAAGATATTAATCGTTTAATAGATATTGATTTAAAAGGAACGATTCTTTGTAGTAAACATATTATGCCTGTTATGTTGAAACAAAAAAGTGGAGCAATTTATAATGTTGAAGGATATGGTTCTAATGATGCTACTATGTTAGGATTATCTATTTATGGTACTAGTAAACGTGCTGTTACATATTTTACAGAGGCTTTGTCTAAAGAAAGTCATGATTGTGGAAATTATGTTTGTATTGGGAAAATTACTCCTGGTATTATGATTACTAATTTTATTGGTACTTCTATGGGAGATGGGGAGAAAATCCAATTAGATGAAAAAACAAAGAATGTTTATAATATCTTAGGTGATTATCCAGAAGTTATTGCAGAATACATGGTTAATAAAATGATAAATAACAAAAAAAATGGGGTTAAATTTGCTTGGTTGACTACATCTCGTGCAATGGGAAGATTTTTTAAGGCTATGTTTGGAATAAAAAATCATTATTTTGATTAATTGATTATTTCCGTTTATTTTTTGTTAATTGTGTTATAATAACAATATATTAGTAAAGTAGGGAAGACATATGAGAAATCGTTTTCGTAAAAGAGATAAAACAATTTTTTTCTTTATGATAATCTTAATTGTCATTTTGTTACTAGGTATTGGATATGCTATTGTTCAAGTTACTCTTTCTCTTACTGGTTCTGCATCTGTTTTACCTTTAACTGATATTGATGTTTATTTTTCAAATTCTTCATCATCTGGAGATGGTCAAATTCAAACAGAAATTGATTCGGTTGATAAAACGCAAGCAAGTTTTACTATTACTGATTTAGTTGGATATGGAGATACTGCTTATTTAGAATATACCATTCAAAATGATAGTAGTGTTCCAGTGAATTTAGAAATTACTTCATCAACTCTTACAAATGATACTTATTTTTCAATGGAAAGTAATATGAATGATTTAAATAAAATTACTTTGGCAGCTGGAGAGAGTGAGATTTTACATATACAGGTAAAAGTTATAAAAGTATATGTTGGATCAGAGGGATCTACGATTGATGCAAATGCATCAATAACTGTTCATGCAAAAGTTTCTGATAGCTATTGATTCTAAGACCGAAATGGTCTTTTTTTTTTTTATTTTTTATGATATCCTAATTTTGAAGAATGGAAAGAGGTTAAAATGTGAAAGGTGGTTATTATGGATAATAAGGTCTCTTTTTCTATTAAACTTTTAGATGAAAAGAAATATGGTAATAATTATAAAGTTAGGATTAAGATTCCTACTTGTGATGGTTGGATTGATCATGTTGGTATGAATGTTTTAGACGGTAATCAGGAAAAATTTTTCCCTTTAAATTTTGTTAAAAATGAGGATGGTTATGCTATTTTTGAGTCTGATATTTTCTTAAATACTCGTGCTTCTTATTCTTATTATTTTTCTTATGTAATTAATGGAGTGAAAAAAGAATATAAGAAGAAGCATGATGATGATATCTTGATTGATAATGAATATTTTAAATTACCAGTTCAATTTCATGTTCCTGATTGGGCTAAAGGTAAAATGATTTATCATATTTTTGTGGATCGTTTTTATCATGAAGGGGAAGAATTACCTAAACTTCCTAATCGGGTTATTCATGAGGATTGGGAAGAATTACCTGTTCTTGGACCACATCCTCAAAATGGGCTTTGGAATTGTGATTTTTATGGTGGTAATTTAAAAGGAATTATTGATAGGCTTGACTATATTCAAAGTTTAGGTGTTGATATTCTATATTTGAGTCCTATTATGGAAAGTTCTTCTACACATCGTTATGATACTGGAAATTATTTAGAAATCGATCCTTATGTTGGAAGTAAAAAAGATTTTATTAAGTTGTGCCATGAAGCACATCTTAGGGGAATGAAAGTTATTTTAGATGCTGTATTTAATCATACTGGTAATGATAGTATTTACTATAATGAATTTGATCATTATGATTCTCTTGGTGCGTACCAAAGCAAAGAGAGCCCATATTACTCTTATTATAAAACAGATGAAAATGGTAATTTTTCGTTTTGGTGGGGTAATACGAATTTGCCTGTTTGTGATAGCTCTAGTAATTCTTGGAAGGAGTTTATTACTGGTGAAGGTGGTGTTATTGATCAATGGTTCCAAATGGGAATTGATGGACTTCGCCTAGATGTTGCGGATGAGTTATCAGATGAATATATAGAGGCTATTCGAGATGCTGTACATCGTAATAAGAAGAATGGTTTTATTTTAGGGGAAGTTTGGGAAAATCCTATGAAGATGAATCGTGGCTATATCTCTTCTGGTCGTGGAATGGATAGTGTTATGAATTATTCTTTAATGGATGCCTTGATTCGTTATTATAAATATACTGATGTTCATAAATTAAAAAATGTTTTGAGTAGCATCATTTATGATTATCCGGATGATACAATACAAAGTTTTATGAATTTCACGTCTACTCATGATATTTCTCGTGCTATTGATATTTTTGCATCTGATGTTTTTAGTCCTTATAATAAATGGGCGTGGGACGTTGATAACGAAAATCATCAATTCTTAAAAAATCATAAAATAAGTCATGAAGATTATTTAAAAGGAAAGGCTATTTATAAATCTTATTTGTTTGCACTTACATTTTTACCAGGTAATTTATCTATTTTTTATGGTGATGAAGTTGGTATGGAAGGACTTGGAAATTTGTTAAATCGTTCCTCTTTTCCATGGACTAGAATGGATACTGATTTACTTGAATATTTCCGCTTTTTAGGAAAAATAAGAAAAGAAGAACCTTTTTTAGAAAAGGCAGATTTTCGTGTTAGAGAATTAAATCCTAATTATTTTATGTTTGAAAGAATTCTAAATAAAGATAAAGCTCTTATTACAGTTAATCGTACAAATCAAAATGGCCATTTTATCGTACCTCCTGAATACGAGGGGGCAGATAAAGTTTACACATTGAAGAAGTCAAAACCTTCTGAATTAGCACCTTATGGTGCTGTTGCTATTAAAAAATAATGTATAATAAATTAGGAGGTACTTATGAATAAAATTAAATGTCCTAATTGTGGTACTGTATTTCAAATTGATGAGAAAGATTATCAATCTATTGTAAAACAGATTAGAGATAAAGAGTTTGAAAAAGAAATTGGACTTCGTGAAAAACAATTTCAATTAGATAAAGAAAATGCTTTAAATTTAAAAGAATCTGCTTTGAAAGAAAAGTTTTTAGAAGAACTTCATAAAAAAGATTTTGAAATACAAGATTTATCTAACAAGATTCATGTAATAGAAGATAATAAAGATAAAGAGATTCTTTTTAAAGAAAAAGAATTAAAAGAAAAAAATACAAATGAAATTCAAAAGTTAACTCTTCAAATTAATGATTTAAAAAATCAATTAGAAATGAAAGATAAAGAAAAAGAGCTTGAGGTTAAAGATACCTTATTTCATAAAGAAAAAGAAGTACAGTCTTTAAAAAATCAAATTGAGAATGAGAAAAATGAATATTTATTAAAAGAGAAGAATTTGAAAGAAAGATATGATGAAAAAATTAAAAGTCAAGAAGAGCAAATTGCTTATTATAAAGATTTTAAGGCTAGACAGTCTACTAAGATGATTGGAGAAAGTTTAGAGCAGCATTGTAGTGTTGAATTTAACAGGATTCGTCCACTTTTTCAGAATGCTTATTTTGAAAAAGATAATGATGCGAAAAGTGGTTCGAAAGGTGATTTTATTTTTCGGGATTATGATGATGATGGATGTGAAATTGTTTCTATTATGTTTGAAATGAAAAATGAGGCTGATGAGACGGCTACTAAACATAAGAATGAAGATTTTTTTAAGGAATTAGATAAAGATCGTAAAGAAAAGAAATGTGAATATGCTGTTTTGGTTTCGTTGTTGGAATCTGATAATGATTACTATAATGATGGAATTGTTGATGTTTCTCATTATTATGATAAGATGTATGTTATTCGTCCTCAGTTTTTTATTCCATTGATTACTTTAATTCGTAATCTTGCTTTAAAGTCATTAAATTATCGTAGAGAATTAGAGCAAGTTCGTAATCAAAATATTGATATTACTCATTTTGAAGAAAATATTCAAGCATTTAAAGAGGGATTTGGTCGGAATTATCGTTTAGCATCAGAACGATTTTCTAAAGCAATTGAGGAGATTGACAAAACAATTGATCATTTGAATAAAATAAAAGAGAACCTTCAAAAGGCTGATGATAATTTAAGACTTGCTAATAATAAAGCAGATGATTTAACAATTAAGAAATTAACTCATAATAATCCAACTATGCAAAAAATGTTTGATGATTTAAAGGATACTGCATAAGTATTCTTTTTTTGCATAAAATAATAAAAATTAGCACTTTATACTTGACAGTGCTAATTTAAAGTGGTATAACTAAGATGTAAGGAAAAAAGAGATAGCCTTACAGGTAGTAATATTTATACAATGTATTATTCTTATAATACACATTAAGAAAGGAAGATGATGTATATGATGTTAGTACCTAGAAAGAATTTTGATTTATTTGATGACTTTTTTGATGATCCATTTTTTAAAGGAGAGAGATCTTTTCATTCTATGATGAAGACTGATATTCGTGAGAATGATAATGGTTACGTAATTGATGTTGATTTACCTGGATTTGACAAGAATAATATTAAAATCAATGTTGAAGATGGATATCTTAATATTAATGCAAAAATTGATTCTTCTAATAATGAAGATGAAAAAGGTAAATTTCTAAGACGTGAAAGATATGTTGGAGAATGTTCTAGATCTTTCTATATTGGCGATGATATCAAAGATAATGAGATTAAGGCTTCTTTTGATAATGGTATCTTAAGTTTGGAAATTCCTAAAAAGAATGAAGAAGAGAAAGAATCTGAAAAGAAATATATTGAAATACAATAAAAGAGATTTTTCTCTTTTTTTTTAATTATTTTATGATATAATACAATCGATATGGAGGGGTACCTATGAATCTTATTTGTTCAAGGGAAGGTATTCGAATTGATTCTTATTTATCAGAGGAATTGTCTTTATCTCGTAGTAAAATACAAAAATTAATTCAAGAGGATAAAGTTTTTGTTAATGGGAAGAAGGTTAATGCTTCTTATTCTGTTAAGTTAGATGATTCTATTGATGTTGATGATACTTTAGAGTATTCAATTCATGTTGATGCGGAAAATATTCCTTTAGATATTGTTTATGAAGATGATGATTTTATTATTTTAAATAAAAAGAGTGGAATGGTTGTACATCCAGCACCTGGTCATTATTCTGGTACTCTTGTTAATGCATTGCTTTATCGATATGGAACTTTGGCAGGAGAGAGCCTAAGACCTGGTATAGTTCATCGTCTTGATAAAGATACGAGTGGTTTGATGCTTGTTGCAAAAAATGAAGAAATGCTTGAAAAGTTATCTCAAATGATTGCTAATAAAGATGTTGAAAGAAAGTATTTAGCAATTGTTTCTGGAAAAATATTAAATGATAGTGGTACTATTGATGCTCCTATTGGAAGAGATGAGAAGAATCGTCAAAAAATGGCTGTTACTGATGTCCATGGAAAGAATGCAATTACTCATTTTCGTGTTTTAGAACGTTTCTTAAATCATACTTATATTGAATGTGTTTTAGATACAGGAAGAACACATCAAATCCGTGTTCATATGGCATATATTGGTTTTCCTGTTTTGAATGATCCTCTTTATGGAAGAGGAAAGGCTAATGAATTTGGACAAATGCTTCATTCTTATTCTATTTCTTTTATTCATCCTAGAACTGGGAAAAAAATACATTATGAAGTTGAGCCCCCAAAAGAATTTATAGATCAATTAGAACAATTAAGAAATGAGTAATCATTTCTTTTTTTTCGTAAATAATTTGTAAATCCATTTATTTCTTCTTATTTTTATTTGTTAATCTTTTTTTTCTATATTATTATAATAGTAGGAGGATTGTTATGGATAGGAATAGATTACATTTTAATTCTAGTGGTAAGGGTGGATTTAGTACCTTTGTTACTGTATTTATTGTTGTTTTGTTTTTAGTTGCAGCATATTGTGCGGGTTATTATATGGGAAGTCATTTTGATATTACAGTGAAGAATCAAAGTAGTAATGGAGAAAAAAGTTCTGATACGAAGGAGAAACAAGCAGATAAAAATGTTATTGAATATAGTTTAACCGATTCTAAAATAGCTAACTTGATTCCAAATTTGGTTAAGGGAATTAATTGTTGGACAATTGAAGAATTTGCAAATGATCGAAGAATTGTTTCAAATGATATTCCAAATCAAAGAGCCTATATTGTTGCAGAGGCAAATACTTTTTATCCATCTGGTAGACAAAGTGTTACTTTAGAAGAGTATACGAATGAAGTTCGTAAGTTTTTTGGTAAAAATTATCAATTTGATCCAGAATTAGTACGATATAATGATGCAACATGTCCTCAATATGAATATCAAAAAGAATCTAGACAATTTATTAGAAGACAAACTTCTTGTGGTGGAACTTGTGGACCTAATAAATCTGTTTTTAAAGTAATTCGTGCTGTTGATACAGATGGTGTATTAGTTATGGATGTTAAAGTATTATTTGGTTCTCGTGAAGGTACTAATTTTTATCGAGATTATCAAAAAACAAAATTGGTTACTAATGATCCCAATACATTAGATTCTTCTATCGGACAAGGTGGAGAATATAAGTTTACTTTTAAAAATGAAAATGATAATTATGTATTTGTATCAAGTGAACCTGTTTCTTAAAAGAACTTTTTTTGAGTTCTTTTTTTTG
>CAMOQR010000030.1 GCA_946623125.1 uncultured Caryophanales bacterium
CCACATGGACATGGATCGTTTCTACCTATCTTTTGTTTTTTGATTGGTTTTTTCTTTGCTTTTGTATCATCATTGTCATTTGTAATCATTTTCTTTGTTTGTGGTTTTCTTTCAATGTTTTGTCTTATTTCTGCTTTAAGTAAGAAAATGGATACATCTTTATCAATTTTTTGTAACATAGAATCAAACATATCAAAACCTTCCATAGTATAGGCTCTTAATGGATCTTCTTGAGCATATCCTCTTAAGTGAATTCCTTCTCTTAAATGAGACATAGTATTAATATGTTCTGTCCAATAATTATCTAATACTTGAAGAGTAATTACTTTTTCAAATTCATTATGTACTTCTTCTGGAATATCTTTTATTTTTTCTTCATATTCTTCAATTACTTTTTTAGATATTAAATCTATTACTTCATTTTCTTCTTTTCCTTGAATATCTTTTAATTTAATATCTTTTTTTAGTAAATTTTCATTAGCAAATTCTACTATTTCTTTATCATCATCTTCTGTTAAAAAGCCTTCTGGGGCAAGATGAGATTTTACTAAATCTTCTATATGATGACGGAATGTTGTTAGAACCATCTCATGAATAGAGTCATTTTCTAAAATTTTATTTCTCTTTTCATAAATAATTTCTCTTTGATTATTCATTACATCATCATATTGTAATAAGTTTTTACGAATATCATAGTTATTTCCTTCTACTCTCTTTTGTGCTTGTTCAACACTTCTTGTGAAGGCTTTACTTCTGATTGCTTGATCTCCCATTCCCATATTTTCCATCATGGTTCCGATTCTATCTGATCCAAATCGAATCATTAAATCATCTTTCATGGAAACAAAGAATTGTGTATATCCAGGATCTCCTTGACGTCCTGCACGTCCACGTAACTGATTATCAATACGACGTGATTCATGACGTTCTGTTCCAATTACACATAATCCACCAAGTTTTCTTACTTCATCTGATAGTTTAATATCTGTTCCACGTCCTGCCATATTTGTGGCAATTGTTACAGATTTACCTAATCCAATTTTAGAAATTATTTCTGCTTCTCTTTCATGATTTTTAGCGTTTAATACTTCATGTGGTATATGTGCTTGTTTTAATAAATTACTAATTAATTCACTTGTTTCAATTGCTATTGTACCGATTAATACTGGTTGTCCTTCTTCATATTTCTTTTTTACTACGTTAATGATTGCTTTATATTTTGCCTCTTTTGTTGCATATACTAGGTCTGGCTCATCAATACGTATTACTTCTTTATTGGTTGGTATTTCAATAACATACATGTTATAGATATCACGGAATTCTTCTTCTTCCGTTTTTGCCGTTCCTGTCATTCCTGATAATTTTTTATACATTCTAAACAAATTCTGGAAAGTAATTGTTGCCATTGTTTTTGTCTCTTCATTGATGTTTACTCCCTCTTTTGCTTCTATGGCTTGATGTAGTCCATCAGAATAGGCTCTTCCTTTCATTAATCGTCCAGTAAACTGATCAACAATTACAATTTGTCCATCTTGTACAACATAATCTACATCATTTTTCATAGAGTAATTTGCTCTTAATGCCTGGTTAATAAAATGAAGTAATGTGGAGTTTGATACATCATATAAATTATCCACATGGAATGTTGCTTCTGCTTTATCGGCTCCTTGTTCCGTTAAATTAACACTTTTTGTTTTTTCATCATAGATGAAATCTTCATCCATTTTTAGACTTTTTGCGTATTTATCCGCACTGATATATAAGTTTTGATTTTGCATTTCTCCGCCTGATATAATTAATGGAGTACGTGCTTCATCTATTAAGACAGAGTCTACCTCATCGATTATAGCAAAGTTTAGTTTTCTTTGAACTCGATCTTCTTTTCTTACAACCATATTATCACGTAGGTAATCAAATCCTATCTCGTTATTGGTTGAGTATAAAATATCGCAATTATAGGCTTCTTGTTTTTCTTGAGGTGTTAAATCTCTTTTATTAACTCCTACTGTTAATCCTAAGAATTTATGGATTCCTCCCATCCATTCTGCATCACGTCCAGCAAGATATTCATTA
The DNA here is from genome assembly GCA_946623125.1 of uncultured Caryophanales bacterium. Lineage (GTDB taxonomy): Bacteria > Bacillota_I > Bacilli_A > RF39 > UBA660 > UBA3789. The sequence continues at coordinate 2,074 of CAMOQR010000030.1, forward strand.
ACGGTAATAATATGAACTCCTTCTCCAGATAAAGCATTTAAATAGGCTGGTAATACAGAAGTTAAGGTTTTTCCTTCACCTGTTTTCATTTCTGCTATATTTCCATAATGGATTGCTAGGGCACCTAAAATTTGTACATAGAAGTGTTTTTCACCAATTACACGATAGGCTGCCTCTCTTGCAGTTGCAAAGGCTTCTACTAGTATATCATCTAAGGTTTCTCCTTTTCTTAAGCGTTCTCTAAATTCTTCTGTTTTATTTTGTAATTCCGTATCTGTTAGTTTTGAATATTCTTCATCTAATGCCATTACTTGATCTGCAATTATACGGAATCTTTTTAATTCTTTATATTCATGATCGAAAAGTTTTTTTAATATATTCAACTTTATCTCTTCCTTTCTCTTCAAGTATTTATTTTATCAAAAAAAAAAGAGAAATAAAAGTATATTTCTCTCCTTTTGTTGTTTACTCTGATTCAATCACACCATAGTTATCATCTTTTCTTTTATAGATAACAGATACTTTATCTGTATCACTATTTTTAAACATAAAGAATTGATGTCCTAACAATTCCATTTGAAGTATTGCTTCTTCTTCACTCATTGGTTTTACTTCAATATTTTTTCTTTTTACCACTTTATTGGTATTTTTCTCGTCCTTTTCTATTTCAATACTTTCAAAATTGAAATCATAGTTTTGCTTTGTATGCTTATTCATAGACATTAATCTCGTTTTATTTTTTCTAACTTGTCTTTCTAGTTTATCAATTGTTTTGTCTACTGCTGCATAAAAGTCTTCTTGAGTTTCCTCCGATCTTAGAATAAATGATTTTAATGGTATGGTTATTTCAATTGTTTCTTGATGTCCCTTTACTTTTACTATGACGTTTGCGTGTATTTCATTACTATTTTCTAGATATTTTTCTAATTTTCCTAGCTTCTCTTCAACGTAATCACTCATAGCTTTCGTAATCTTTAGTTTTTCACCACGAATTTTAATTTCCATTAAATCTCCTCCTTTGTAGCTTTATTATATCAAAGTTTCTAAAAAAAAACCACTAATTTATAGTGGCAGGTTCTCTTAATAATCTTACGTTGATTGCTTGATACCCTTTACTTGTCTCAATCAGTTTAAATTCTACTAATTGTCCCTCTGATAAAGTTTTATATCCGTCTAATTCAATTGCTGAATAATGAACAAAGATATCTTCATTTTGTCTATATCCAATAAAACCATATCCTTTATCATTATTAAACCATTTCACGCGTCCTTTCATCATTACCTCTAACACCTCAATTCTACCATTCTTGCTATGGTGAATTAAGTTTACCATTTTTTTACTTTTCCTATTATTTTTTCCAAGTAATGATGTATTTTATAATTTTTTTTGTACAAAAAGTATAAATTTCGACTTTATTCTACATTTCTTAAATAATTGATAATTTCAGTCTTTTTATTTCTAGATATCTCATAAATTGTTGATTGATCATTTAACTTTATTAAATTCTCTTTTTTGTCATAGTAATTCACTTGTTCCATATTTATAATATAACTCCTACTACATTTTATAAATCTTTTATCTAATAATTCTTGTATTTTTGTAATGTTTTTTCCAATCATATATTCTTTATCTATCGTTTTTATTATACAGTTTTTTCCTTCTTTTTGTTTTTCTATATATAGAATATCTTTTAATTTTATTTGATAAAAAATATTTTTATAAGAATACTTAAGCATTTTATGTTTTTGATCAAATATTACTATAGATAATTGAATATCATTTTTTAATCTTTCTTTATATTTTTCATTAGAATCTATTATATCTAATACCATATATCGATTATCATAGATCTGAACTCTTTTTTGATATTGTTTCGTTATTACAATTATTATGGAGTCCCAATCATTATATTTTTCTCTTATAAGTTTTATTGTCTTAAAATTATTTATTATTTCATCAGTAATAATATATACTTTCAAATGATTTGTATTATGATTAATTTCTTTCAAATGTACTATTTTATAACAAATATCATAATTCATTAAACTTATATCTATTATTTCTTTTATTTTAGAAGAATTGTTTTCTCCTATTATTATATACTCTATCATATATCACGCACCTTTTTCATAATATCAATTATTATGATTGTAAGCAAGAAAAAAACTTCCTTTTTGGAAGTTCTATTTTTTTATAATTCTTATTTTTTCTTCTATTTTCTTTAATCTTTCTGGATTTTTATCTGAAATAATTGTTGTATGAAATACAAACCAAACTACTAATATAAATATAATAATAAATAGTATCTGTCCGATAAAAGGATCTTTTAATACAAAGATTAATGTTGCGCCTGCAAATAGAATATTTATTCCATATATAATTAATACTGTACTTGTTTGACTAAAGTTCATTCCTAATAACTGATGGTGGAGATGTTGTTTATCTGCTTGGAATGGAGCCTGTCCTTTTAAAAGTCTTCTTATTATTGCAAATAACGTATCAAGAATTGGGATTCCTAAGATTGTTACTGGTACAAAGAATGAGATTAAGGCTGGTCCTTTGAATTCTAGCAATGTTATTACGGCTATGATAAAGCCCATAAATGTTGCTCCATCTCCTGCAAATATTTTTGCTGGATGAAAGTTATGGAGTAAGAATCCTAAGGTAGATCCTAGCATAATTAATGTTAATACCATTACTAGGCTACCAAATCTTCCTTGAAAAAATCCAATAATAGCAATCGTTATATAAAAGATGGAACAAATTCCTCCACTTAAACCATCTAATCCATCTATTAAATTAATAATATTGGTACAGGCTACAATAAATAGTATTGTTATAGGATAGGATAATATTCCAAAATCGAATGTATAGCCAAATGCTGTTATAACATCTAATAAGATTCCACCATAAAATACAATTACAGAGGCTGCTACTATATGGGCTATAAATTTATGAGTTGCTTTTATCGGATTAATATCATCTACAATAGATGTTAAAATGATAATGAAACTTCCTATTAATATGGAATTCATTCTAACACTTTGTTCTCCAAAGAGCATATATCCTAATAAAAAGGCTAAAAATATTCCTACGCCTCCTAATTTTGGAGTTGCTGTTTTATGAATATGTCTGTTTCCTTCTTCATTTCTTGGAATATCCATTGCATTTACATGATGAGCAACCTTTCTCATTAAAAACATGATTATTGCAGAAAATACAAATGTTGTTATTACAATTTTGGATGCGGACCATAACTGAACCTTCATCTATTTCACTTCTTTCTTTACCACGATTATATCAAATTTACCAATATTTACAAAGACTATTTTCTTTTGAATAGATGTATTAGTCTTGTTCTTCTTCTAAAAGTTTTTTATTATTTAGAATGATTCCTGTTCCTTCCACAACACAAGTTAATGGAGTCTCTGCAATTAATACAGGAATTGTTAATTCTTCTTCTAATACATCAACTAATCCTGTAAGGAGTGCTCCTCCTCCTGTTAGAATAACACCTTTTTCCACAATATCTGCGGATAATTCTGGGGGTGCTTGTTCTAAAACGCTTTTTGTTGATTTTACGATTTTTGTTACACATTCTTGTAATGCTTCTTTGGTTTCTTCTTGGTTGATTTCTATTGTTCCTGGTAATCCTGTAATTAAGTTTCTACCTTTAACTTCTAGTTTTTCTTTTTTGCTTGGTTTATAAACATTTGCAAAATTTATTTTTATATCTTCTGCTGTTCTTTCTCCTATTAATAGTCTATATTTTTCACGAATATATTTAATAAGCTCTTCATTCATGACGTTTCCTGCAATTTTTACTGATGCGGATGAGACGATTCCATTCATGGAAAGGATTGCAATATCGGTTGTTCCACCACCAATATCTAATACCATATTTGCAGTTGGCTTTGAAATATCCATTCCTGCTCCAATGGCTGCAACTTTTGGTTCTTCTTCAATATATACTTTTCTAGCGCCCATTCTTTCAGCTGCTTCTCTTATGGCATTTTTTTCAACAGGTGTTATATTGGTAGGACAGCAAATTAATATTCTAGGTCTTGTAAATAAATTTCTTGCTTTCATCTTTTTTATCATTGCATTTAACATGATTTCTGTTAATTCAAAATCGGCAATTACCCCATCTTTCATAGGTCTAATTGCTTTTACTTTTTCTGGTGTCCTTCCATACATTTCATATGCTTCTTTTCCTACTGCAATGACATTTTTGGTATCTTTTTCAATTGCTACAATACTAGGCTCATTTAATACAATTCCTTTTCCTTTTACATATATTAAAACATTTGCTGTTCCTAGATCTATTCCAATTTCTCTTGCAATCATTTTCTCATCCCTTTCCCCACTTTTAATTCTATCATATTTTTTTTCTTTTACTATAAATATATTTCTTTTTCATGAAAAAAGAAGAATTAATTCTCCTTTTTGTATTCTTTGTTTAGATATTTTTCAGGATTAACATTTTTTCCATTTTCATATATTTCAAAATGTAAATGATTTCCTAAATCTTTATCTAATTCATTTGTTCCACTTTTTCCTATTACTTGTCCTTGTTTTACCATATCGTCTTTTTTTACATCAATTTCACTTAAACTTTGATAGATTGTTATTAGTCCGTTTTTGTGTTCTATTTTAATTTCTTTTCCCATATTTTCTTCATCTTTTACTTGAATAACTGTACCATCCATAACTGCTAAAACATCAAATACATTTTCTCCTATATAATCAATTCCTGTATTTTGATAATAGGTATTATCATATAATATTAAGGAGTTTTGTTGTTGTTCGTCTTCTCCTTTATAATCATAATAAGACTTTCCAATTGTTACGCTTTGATCTCTATATGGAGTCATAATATAATTATTTTCATTGATTACTGGAATGGTATCATTGATTTTTTTCATGACTGGTGGAGTATATGGGTCTTCCGCTTTCATTTCACGATCCATTTTAAGTGCAAAAGATAATAGGGCTACTAGGAACAAACCAAAGATTGCTAAAGGAACTTTTTTTATTCTAACCTTTCTTTTCATTTGTTTCACCTCATTATTCATTTTTTACAAAAAAAAAGGATTTATACATCCTTTATAATATTTTTACAGAATTTATTAAATCATAAATAAAATTGGTAACTAAATAAATCATGGAAAGCCCTACAAAAAAATAAAATAATTTTGCTTGTAATGGATTAACATGTTTCTTAAATATTTGATTAATATTAATGGTATCCATAGTCCATATTACCATTATGGTTATTACAAAATATAAAATAAATTTAAATGTCATATTTTCCCTCTTCATATTGTTTTATTTTATCTACTCTTCTTTTATGCTTTTCTTCTGTTGAAAAATCAGTATTAATAAATGCATCTATTATTTTAATGGCTTCTTCTTCTTTCGTTTTTTCTCCAAATGCTACAATATTTGAGTCATTATCATTTCTGGTTATTTTTGCCTCTTCTGCAGTTGCTACTTTGGCACAACGAATTCCTTTTACTTTATTACAAGCAATACTAATTCCAATTCCAGATCCACATATAGCAACACCAAAATCGGCTTCTTTTGATGCCACTATTTTTCCTAATTTGAAAGCATAATCTGGATAATCAGTAGATTCTTCACTATTTGTTCCACAATCTATTATTTCATATCCTTTATTTCTAAATTCTTTTATTAAAAATGTTTTTAAATGATAACCTCTATGATCACTTGCAAAACCTATTTTCATCTTATCACCTTTTTCTTTTTTTCTTTATTATATCATACTCTATCTTTTATCCACAATTTTGTGGATAAAAAAAACTACTTAAATTAAGCAGCTTCTTTTTTATCAAATCCATATTTTTTGTTAAATTTATCTACACGTCCTGCACGAGATGATCTACTTTGTTTTCCAGTATAAAATGGATGACATTCTGAACAAATTTCAACATTAATTTCTTCTTTTGTTGATTTGCAAGTAAATGTATTTCCACATGCACATGTTACTGTACAATCTTTGATTTCTGGATGAATTCCTTTTTTCATATTATTCTCTCCTTCCGCCATGACAAATACTTGTCATAGTAATTAAATGCATTGTTACTATATCAAATATTTTGTTTTTTTTCAAGTGTTTTTTCAATTATTTTTTGTGCTATTGCTTTATATCCTTCTCTATTTAAATAATTACTGTTCGGGTTATTAAAAAAATTATCTCTTTTTTTTACTAGGTCATAGGTATTAATATAGATTACATCTTTATTGCTTTTTAATATTTTATTTAATCTTTGAATTCCTATATTTTTATAGTATTCATTCGAATAGTCTTGGTAGTAGCCAATTACTATTATTTTTTCATGATAATATTTACGAATTTCTTTTATTAATTCTTGATAGTTTTTTTGTATTTCTTTTAAGATACTTTCTAATTTATTTTGATTCATTTTTTCTTCCATAGATAAAGAATATATTAGATCATTATATCCAAGAGTTATTACTATTAAATTGGAGTCATATAGGGTTCTTTTCATTTCTGTTGTTTCTTTTATTTGATCTAAAGTTCTTTTTATTGTTTGACTTTTATTAGAATAATTGTTATTTAAGATTACTTTTCCTTTTTGTTGTTCTAAATAATCTTGATAATAATTAATATAACTATATTCTTTGATACCGTAGGATGTTATTCCTTGTGATAAATTATCTCCTATATTTGTTATTTGATAGATAGAATTATATGTTTTTTGGTAGATGAAATAAATTATAAAACAGATTCCTATTAGTGCCAATAATTTTAACCATTTTTTCATGTTTCCTCCAAAAAAAAGAAATATATTATATTATATTTCTTTAATTCTTATTTTAGCACCAACGTTTGTTAGTTTTTCTACGATTTGTTCATATCCTCTTAAAATGTGTTCTACATTTGTAATGGTTGTTTTTCCTTCTGCTGTTAGGGCTGCAGCAACCATAGCGGCACCTGCTCTTAAGTCTGTTGCCACTACTTCACATCCTTTTAGTTTTGATGGTCCAATAATTGTTGCTGTTTGATTTTTTACTTCAATGTTTGCACCTAATTCTTTTAAGTAAGGGATATGCATAAATCTGTTTTCCCATATCGTTTCTGTTGTTTTACTCTTTCCATTGCATTGTGTTTGTAATACTGTAAATGGTTGTTGAAGATCAGTTGGAAATCCTGGATAGACTGCTGTTTTGATGCTTGTTGCTTTATATTTTTCACTCTTTTGAACAAGTACATAATCTGCCCCAATTTCTAAGTTTACTCCTGCTTCTTCTAATTTTGAAAGAAGAGAATCAATGTGTTCTGGAATAATATTATCAATTTTTAAGGGATTTCCACACAATGCACCAATAATTACATAAGTTCCTGCCTCGATACGGTCTGGTATTACTTCATGGAAACATTTTCCTAAATGAGTAACTCCCTCAATTTTAATTGTTGAAGTACCTGCTCCTGTGATTTTAGCACCCATATTATTTAGGAATGTTGCGACATTTACGATTTCTGGTTCTTTTGCAGCATTATCTATTACTGTTTTTCCTTTGGCTTTTACAGCAGCTAACATTATATTAATTGTTGCTCCAACAGATGCAATATCTAAATAGATATTTGCTCCTTTTAATTCTTCTGCCTCTACAATATATTTATTGCCTTCATTTTGAATTTTTGCACCTAATGCTTCAAATCCTTTTAAATGAAGATCAATTGGTCTTGCACCGATTGAACATCCTCCTGGAAAATACATTACTGCTTTTTTATATTTTCCTAATAATGCTCCCATAAAATAATATGAGGCTCTTAGTTTTTTGGAAAAACTTTCAGCAATTTCTATATTTTCCATTTTTTCTGGATTTATAATAATACTTTCACTTGCTCTTTTTACATCTACTTTTAAAGCGTTCAAAATATCACATAGTGCTTCTGTATCTGTAATTTCTGGAATATTGCAAATTGTTACTTCCTCATCTGTTAATATTGCAGCAGGAATTAATGCAACTGTTGCATTTTTTGCTCCACTTATCCGGATTGTTCCTGAAAGATTTCTTTCTCCTTCAATCTCCATTATCTTCATATTGATTCCTCCCAATAAATTGAACCATTTCTTTTTTCTCTATTTTATCATAAGATTTATCTTTTTGTTTGTCAATCAAATGGGATGGTTATTGCAATATTTGTCGTCAATTTATCTATCTAATCTATTCTATGTTAAAACCAATTACTTAGTACTTCTTTTATCAATGATTTATATTCTATTTCTTCCTCATCAATCATACATAAAGGAGGAAATAATATGCACCAAAAATTATTCCCTTCACCACTTCCTAGTGTAATTACAAGAGACTCATATTCACCTTCTTTATAGGTCTTTCCATTATATTGTTTTTGTGGAAAGTAGTTTAATCCATAATGAATACTATAATTATTATTTGGTAATTCTTTTTTTATTTTTTCTTCAAAAGTAGGTATTTTATTTTTTAAATATTCTCTTTCTTCTTCTATCGTTGTTGCAGAAGAAGATAGTAAATCTTTTTTTATACTCTTTAGTATTTTTCTTTTTAGTTCTTGGTCTTCCTCTTGATTACTACTCGCAATAATTCGAAATCGAATCATGTTTTGTTCATTATAATTTTTATTTATTGATAATACTGTTACAATGACAAATATTATTAACACTATTTTTTTCATAAAAAATCCTCACTTTCATTTTAATAGTGAGGTTTTTTTTATCTTTTTATTCTAAATTATTGAAAATAAACAACATTCTATCTCTTTCTGATAAGTCTTTTTTTATTATAACTTTTGTATGTGGTAGTTGTTCCTCTATTATTTTTTTTATTTCATTTCCTTGACTAGACCCTATTTCAAAGGCAACTAAGCATCTTTCTTTCATATTGTTTGGTAAATTATTAATAATCTTTTTATAGCAATCTAGCCCATCTTTTCCTGCATATAACGCAATATGAGGTTCATTTTCTTTTACAATTTCTTCTATTTCTTCATCTTCCTTTATATAAGGAGGATTACTTATTATCACATCATATTTCTTTTGAATTCCATTTAGAAAGTCATTTTCTATGATATTTGCTTTTGATTTTAAATTTCCACAATTTATGTTAGTAACTTTCAATGCTTCTTTACTGATATCAATTAAATCCACAGATTTTGTGGAAATTTTTTTCTCTAAAGTTAATCCAATAACTCCACTTCCACATCCTAGATCAACGATATCCACAGGTTCTGTGAAATATTTTTTGATATACTCTATTGTTTGTTCTACCAATTCTTCTGTTTCAAATCTTGGTATTAATACGTTTTGATTGATTTGAAAGATATTACCATAGAAATTTACTGTTCCTAAAACATATTGTAGTGGTTTTCCTTCTTTTATGGCAAGAATTGCTTCTTTATATTTTTTTACTTTATCTTCTTCTACTTTTTCATCTAAATAATTTAATAGTTCTAGTGGATTTTTATTAAGAATTTCTCCTAAAATGATTTTTGCATGATCAGAATGAATTTCACTTTTACCAAATACTAGTAATTCTTCTACTGTCATTTTTTATTATTCTTCTCCCTGAAGTTTTCTTTTTTGATCTTCTTGAATTAGAGCATTTATAATATCATCTAAGGCTCCATCCATAATTCTATCTAGATTATTAGTTGTAAATCCTATCCTATGGTCTGTTACTCTATTTTGTGGATAATTATAAGTTCTTATTTTTTCTGCACGGTCTCCTGTTCCAATCTTACTTCTTCTTTCATTTCCTTCTTTTTCTGCTTTTTCTTGTTCTTGTTGTTCATATAAACGAGATTTTAATACTTTCATTGCTTGTTCTCTGTTTTGGATTTGACTTCTTTCATTTTGACATGTAACTACAATACCCGTTGGAATGTGAGTAATTCTTACTGCAGAATCTGTTGTATTAACACCTTGTCCTCCATTACCACTTGAACGATATATATCTACACGAATATCATTTGGATTAATTTCGATTTCTACATCTTCATCTGCTTCAGGCATTACTAAAACTGTTGCGGTTGAAGTTTGAAGTCTTCCATTAGATTCTGTTACAGGAACTCTTTGAACTCTATGAGATCCACTTTCATATTTTAATAGAGAATAGGCACCTTTTCCTTTAATAATAAATTCGATTTGACTAAATCCTCCTGCAGTACCATCAATTGAGTTATATACTTGATATGAGAATCCTTGTTTTTCTGCATATCTTGTATACATTCTAAATAAATCTCCCGCAAAAATATTTGCCTCATCTCCACCTGCTGCTCCACGAATTTCCATAATAACATTTTTAGAATCGTTAGGGTCTTTTGGAATTAATAGAATTTCTAATTCGCCATCTAATTTTGTTTTTTCTTCTTCTAATGCTTTTAATTCTTCTTTTGCCATTTCTCCAAGTTCTGGATCTTTTGTCATTTCTTTTGTATCTTCAATACTTTCGATGACTTTTTTATACTTTTTATAGCAATTAACTATATCTTCTAAATCTGACATTTCTTTTGAATATTGTCTTGTTAGTTTGATATTATTTAAAACATCTGGTTTTGTTAGTTCTTGTTCTAATTCATTATATTTTTTTAATGTTGCTTCTAATCTTTCTATCATAAATATCTCCTGTTCCTTTTTTCAGTCCTATTATATCATAAACTTAGAATGAAAAAAACTAGATTATTCTTCTAGTTCTAATTCATCTTCATCAATGATTACCAAATCTTTTAATTCTTCATTGGTTTCTTCATCGTAATCTTCATCTTCTGTATCATCAAAGTTATCTTCTTCTAAATCATCTTGCATGTCTTTTTCATCTTCTTCTGTTTCTTCTTCATCCTCTTCTTCATCTTCATCTAATGAAACTTTGATAACTTTATCTGATGTATGATTGCTTCTTAAATCCCATTTTCCATTGGCTAATAAAATAAATCTTTTATCCGTTGCTAAAGATGTATAAAAATCTGCAATCTTAGCCTCAAATGTTGACTCTGGAAGTTCTAATAATTTCATTATTTTTTTAAATAAATCTGCAGTATTTAGTGTTCTTTTACTATTTTCCAATATCATTTCTGCTATGTCTTTATTAGATAATAGTTCTAGTTCTTCTTTCTTCATTTTTAGACTCATAAGTAGCCCTCCTATATAAAAACATTTTCATGTTTGTTTTTTGAAACAAAATTCCCAGTAAATTTATATCATATATAGTTTATAATAGCAAGATATTTTTTACATTTTTTCTGGTACTTTAATACCCATGATATCTAATAATGCCATATTTACATGATATACGGTTTCTGTTAATACAATCCATGATTCTTGTAAATCTTTATTTTCTTCTGTTAATACTTTGTTTTCTGCATAGAATTTATTGTAATAAGATGTTAATGTATAAATATATTCTGCAATATCATTCATTGATTTTGCATCAATTGCTTTATTCAATACAGATGGTAATTCTAATAATGTTAGGATTATATTCTTTTCTGTATCTCCCTTTATAATCTTCATATTTGTTTTATTCATCTGTTCTGCTTTTTTAAGAAGGGATTTCATACGTATTGTTGAATATAACAAATATGGTCCTGTTTTTCCTTCTAAATCAGAAAATTTTTCTGGTTCAAATACATAATCTGTTTGACGATAGGATAAAAAGTCTGCATATTTGATAGCAGCAAGTGCAACGTCATGCGCAATCCTTTCTTTTTCCTCTTCTTGAATGATATCTGAATTTAATCTCTTTCGTGTTTCATTTTTTACTAATTCGATTAATTGTTTTAATGGCATGACTCCACCATCTCTTGTTTTAAATGGTTTTCCATCTTTTCCATTCATTGTTCCAA
>CAMOQR010000031.1 GCA_946623125.1 uncultured Caryophanales bacterium
CACTTGGTTTGGGACCAAGGGGTTGCAGGTTCAAATCCTGTCTTCCCGACCATTTGAATTTAACTAATATTTATATTAGTTTTTTTTTATTCTTTTTTAAAAATAATTTCTTTTTTTAACGAATGATGTTATAATTATATTGTTTATAGTAATTAATTATTTTTCACGTCTATATTATAGGTTTAGTTGATTACTATAAATAATTATAAGATTATTTGTATTATTTACTATAAAAAATAATAATAGAAAGAAAATTATTTACCATGCAAAAAATTTTAGTTCTTTTTTTAATACAATTAATCTTGAAACAACTAAATGCGTGAATTAGTTGTTTTTTTATTGCAGCTTTCTTTTTTCCTGAAAACAATATATAATATAGTAAGCTTTCTAAAAAAAGAGTGATTATATGATATTGGATAAAATTAATAAGACAAATGATATAAAAAAATTATCTTTAGAAGAAAAAAAAGAATTAGCAGATGAAATTCGTTCTTATTTATTGGATGTTGTTTCTCAAAATGGTGGTCATCTTGCTTCTAACTTGGGTATCGTTGAATTAACAATTGCATTGGAATCCATTTTTGATGTATCTAAGGACAAAATCGTTTGGGATGTAGGGCATCAATGTTATGTTCATAAAATCTTAAATGGTCGAAAAAATGATTTTCGTTCACTACGTAAATTTGGTGGAATATCTGGATTTCCTAATGTTTTAGAATCTAAAACAGATGCTTTTAATACTGGACATAGTAGTACTTCTATTTCTGCTGCTATGGGATATGCTTCTGCAAGAGACATTTATCATAAAGATTATCATGTTGTTGCTGTTATTGGTGATGGTGCTTTAACTGGTGGTATGGCACTTGAGGCACTAAATCATGTTGGATCTTCTGGTACGAAAATGATAGTTATTTTAAATGATAATGAAATGAGTATTTCTAAAAATATAGGAGGAATTAATTTATTACTTACGAAATTACGAATTCGTAAAAATTATACGAAATCTAATCGTACTGGAAAAAGGATTGTTAATCATATTCCAATTGTTGGAAGTTATTTGGTACGTTTTGTTTCTAAAATGAAGAGTAGTCTTAAACAAATGATTTTACCTGGAATGTATTTTGAAGAAATTGGTTTTCGTTATTTAGGACCCGTTGATGGACATGATATTGCTGATTTGGAGGATTTATTATCGAAGGCAAAAGAATTAGATGGTCCAACCCTAATTCATGTTATTACTAAAAAAGGAAAAGGTTATTCTTATGCTGAGGAAAATCCTGATAAGTTTCATGGTGTTAGTAAGTTTGATTTAGCAACTGGTAAGGCTGTTAAATTTAAATCAGATGATTATTCAAAAGTTTTTGGTTCTACACTTGTATCACTTGCGAAAAGATATAAAAAAATTGTCGCAATTACTGCTGCTATGAAAGATGGGACTGGTCTATCAGAGTTTGCAAAAACATTTCCAAATCGTTTTTTTGATGTTGGAATTGCAGAACAGCATGCTCTTACTTTTGCTGCTGGTTTATCGCGTGCTGGTATGATTCCTTTCATTTCAATATATTCTTCTTTTTATCAGCGCGGGTATGATCAAGTTATTCATGATATTTGTCTACAAAATTTACATGTTGTTATGTGTGTTGATCGTGCTGGAATTGTTGGTAATGATGGAGCAACTCATCAAGGAATGTTTGATTTGGCTTTTTTTCGTTTAGTTCCTAATTTAACCATCATGGCTCCTCGTGATTTTAAACAGTTGGAGCTTATGATGAATTTTGCTACAAAATATGATGGGCCTATCGTTATTCGTTATCCAAGAGGCGGAGAAAAAATGATTCCATATTCTCCTTCTACTATTCAATTAGGTAGGGCAGAAGTGCTTCAAAGTGGTAATGATTTAACTATTATTACGATTGGTAATTCGGTATATAAAGGTTATGTTATTCAAGAAAGGCTAAAACAAAAAAATATTTCTTGTGAACTTATTGATTGTAGATTCTTGAAACCATTAGATAAGAAAACTATTGTAAATAGTATTCAGAAAACGAAAAACTTAATCGTTATTGAAGATGGAACGATTGTTGGTGGTTTATGTACTGCAGTAAAAGAGTTAATTATTGAAAAGAATATAGATTGTTTATCTTCTTTTTATGCTTATCCCGATCATTTCATAGAGCATGGCTCTGTTGATGAATTAGAAAAAAAATATAAGCAAGATATATCTTTTATTTACAAAGATGTTTTAAGAAAATTTTTTCATAAAAAAAATGTATGATTCTTCATACATTTTTTAATATGCTTTTCCCCAGTAAACTTTGTATTTAGCATCTTTTCCACAATAAACACATTTTCCTGTTACATTTTTTTGTTCTTCTTCTGGCATACATCTAGATCCAAATCCATCTGTTTCTGCTTTAATATTATCTTCGCATTCAGGGTTTCCACACCAGTTTGCTTTGATAAATCCGATTTTTGATTTTGCAATTTCTTTCATTTCTGTTAAATCTTTTGCTTCATAAATATGTTCATCTAAAAATTTCTTTGCTTTTTGGAACATATTTTTTTGAATGGTTTCTAATATTTCTGGTAATTTTTCTTCTAGTTCATCTAATTTAACAGTTATTTTTTCACCATTATCTCTTCTTACAACAACGGCTTGATTATTTTCAATATCTTTTGGTCCTATTTCAATTCTGGTTGGAATACCAAGCATTTCTTGTTGTGAAAATTTATATCCTGGAGTTTTGTCACTTTCATCAATTTTTACTCGAATATTGGAATTTGTAAGTCTATTAAGTAATTCATGTGCTTTTTCTAATACGCCTTCTTTATGTTGAGCAATTGGAATTATCATAGTTTGCGTTGGAGCAATTCTTGGAGGAAGTACTAATCCTGAATCATCTCCATGTACCATAATGATTGCACCAATAATTCTTGTTGACATTCCCCAAGAAGTTTCATAAGCACTATGTAGTTTATTTTCTTTATCCAAATATTTTATATCAAATGAGTCTGGAAACGAATTTCCAAAAAAGTGTGATGTTCCAGATTGAAGTGCTTTTCCATCATGCATTAATGCTTCAATTGTATAAGTGTCTACTGCTCCGGCAAATTTTTCTGATTCGGTCTTTTTTCCACTTATTAATGGGATAGATAAATCATTTTGTACAAAGTCTTGATATACTTTAAACATCATTTTTGTTCTTTCTTCAGCCTCTTCAGCAGTTGCATGTAAAGTATGACCTTCTTGCCATAAGAATTCTCTAGATCTTAAAAATGGTCTTGTTGTTTTTTCCCAACGAAAAACAGAGTTCCATTGATTCCATACAAGAGGTAAGTCTCTATATGATTTTACGACTTTTTGCCAGTGATCGCAAAATAGAGTTTCTGATGTTGGTCTAATACAAAATTTTTCTTCAAGATCTTCTCCGCCACCTTTTGTGACCCATGCAACTTCAGGTGCGAATCCTTCAATATGATCTTTTTCCCTTTGAAGAAGACTTTCTGGTATTATTACAGGAAGATATACATTTTCAACTCCTGTTTCTTTAAATCTTTTATCTAAATTTTTTTGTATGTTTTCCCAAATAGCATATCCATTCGGCAAATAATTTAAGCATCCTTTTACACTTGAATAATCACATAATTTTGCTTCTTTTACAACATCTGTGTACCATTCTGCAAAATCTTCATCTCTTGATGTGATTTTTTGTACTAATTTTTTTTCATTTGCCATAATATTTCTCCTTTTCTTTATTTCTACATTTTATCACAGTAATACAGTTTTAGCAATTATCATTTTTATTGCTTCTCTTTCTTTTTTATGTTATAAGTTAAAGAGTAGTATAGAGAGGAGATTTTTATGAATAGAGTTGTTTTAATTGGATGTGGTAATGTTGGTATGGCTTATGCTTATGCTTTAGTTAATCAAAAAGTATATGTTGATGAGTTGGTTCTTGTGGATATTAATCGTGATAAGGCTTTGGGGGAGGCTATGGATTTAAATCATTGTCGTGCTTATAGTCCTTCTAAAGTTCGTATTACGGTTGGTGATTACAGTGATTGTGGTTCTGCAAAAATTGTTGTTATTGCTGCTGGTGCCAATCAAAATGTTGGAGAAACTAGAATGGATTTAATTCATAAAAATAGTAAGATATTTCGTGATATTGTGTCAAAAGTTATGGAAAGTGGTTTTGATGGCGTTTTTGTTGTAGCAACGAATCCTCTTGATATCATGACATATTTAACTTTGAAATATAGTGATTTACCTGTAAATCGCGTTATTGGTTCTGGTACGACTTTAGATACCGCTAGATTACGTTATATTTTAAGTGAAAAGACAGGTGTTTGTTCTAAAAATATTGAGGCTTATGTCGTTGGAGAACATGGTGATAGTGAGTTTATTCCTTGGAGTAATGTTAATATTGCATATAAGAAATTATCTGATATGTTTTCTCTTTCTGAACTTACTGATATTGAGGATGAGGTTCGTAATTCAGCCTATGAAATTATTAATCGAAAAGGTGCAACATCTTATGGTATTGGGATGTGTTTGGTACGTATTACAAGTGCTGTTTTAGAAGATAAAAATATTGTATTACCAGTTTCAAGTTGGGATTTTGAAAACGAAATATGTATTTCAACTCCTGCAATTGTTGGAAAAAATGGGGTACAAGAAAAGATTTTTATTCCTTTAAATGAAGAGGAGAAAATCAAATTAACTCATTCTATTCAAGTTATTAAAGAGGCTATTTCTTTGATTGAGAAATAGTCTTTCTATTTTTAGGGGATTCACATATATATTATTAGGTGATTATTTTGAAAAAAATACTTTTTTCTTTTCTTCTATTCTTTTCTATGCCATTTTTTGTTTTTGCTAAAGGAGTTCCTACTATTGTGATGGATTATGATAGTGGACGAATCCTATATGAAAATGATATCCATGAGAAAGCGTTAATAGCATCTATTACTAAGATTATGACTTGTATTATCGTTTTGGAGAATGCTGAATTGGATGATCAGATTGAGGTTGGGGAAGAAGTATTGGAAATGTATGGAACCAATATTTATGTAGAGATTGGGGAGTGTTTGACAATTCGTGATTTGTTATATGGATTGATGCTTAGAAGTGGAAATGATGCTGCGGTTGTTTTATCTCATCATATTTTTGAAAGTGAAGAGATTTTTATTACTAAAATGAATGAAAAGGCTAAAGAAATAGGAATGAATGATACTATTTTTTTAAATTCGCATGGACTTGATGAAGAAACTGAGAATTATTCAACGGTTTATGATATGGCTTTATTGGCACGGTATGCTTTTCAAAATAAAGAGTATCAAAAAATTATATCAACCAAAAAATATCAGACAAAATCAAATTTTAAAAGTTATGTTTGGTATAATCGTATGTCTTTATTAAATGAATATTCTTATTGTATTGGTGGAAAAAATGGTTATACTCCTAGAGCCGGTAAAACACTTGTTTCTTATGCTAGAAAAGATAATAAAACTTTTCTTATTGTATCTTTCAATGATTCTAATTTATATCAACACCATATTTCTCTTTATGAAAAATATTTTGATTTATATGATAATTATTTAATTATTGATTCTAAGAATATTTCTTTTCCGTCTTCTTTTTTTGATGAAGATGCTTATATAAAAGATTCTTTTTCTTATCTTTTAGGAGATAATGAGATAGATAATGTATCAACATTATTAGAGGTTCATCCTTTAAAAAATAATATTCTTGGTAAGATAATTATTCAATTAAATCAGGAAAAAATCGGAGAAGTAACGATATATTCTCATCCTAAAAAAAAGAAAGATAGTTTTAATATCTTTCAAAAGATTCAATCAATTTTTCGATAGTCTAAAGAAATTAATAGATGGTCTACAAAATAATCGGATTCCTATCGAGTTGTTTGTTCCTAATCCACTTGAGATAAATAGTTTTGTATTGTTTATTTGATATTGTTCTTGATTATATTTTTTTGCGCCTTCTTTTCTTTCTAATGGAAAATTAGCAAAAGGTATTCTTATACTTCCATTATGAGAATGACCTGCTAAGATTAGATCAGTATTATTATGGTTATTTATAATATCTGTTGATGAGTCTGGCTCATGTACCATTGTGATTGTAAAAATGTTACTATTATGAGTTTCTTGATGAAAATAATCATATCCTTTTTCTATATCTTGTTCTTTTTTTATTAGACTAGACAGACCGATTAATAAAATAGGGTTATTTGTTTTTGTATAGATTAAATCATATTCGTTTTTTAAAGTAGTAAAATTTGCTTGATTTAGAATTGTTGTGATATCTTCTGTATTATCTTCATCTCCTAAGACTGCGTATTTTCCTAAAGTTGCTTTTAAATTACTTAATTCTATTGCAAGGGATTCTTTTTCTTTCTCTGTTATTTTATAATCATGATTTATTAAATCTCCTGTAAATAGAATTAAGTCTGGTTTTCGAATATTAATTATTTTTTTTATTTCTTTTATGTTTTCACTATACATAGTACTTCCATAATGTAGATCACTAAACTGAATTATTTTTATTCCATTAAAGTTTTCTGGAATTTTTTCGTTTTTAATACGATATTCTCTTACGGATATTTTTACGGTAGAAACGTATGTTGTATAAGAGAAAAAAATAATTCCTATTATCATGATAATAAAGATAGTTTTTATCATTTTTTTTATGATAATTTTCATTGTTTCTTTTCTTTTTTCATTTTCAATTTCTTTTTGTTTTCCTTCATTTATTTCTTCTCGTGTCATAGTATCACCAATTCTATTTTATCATATCTTTATTCATCTTTGTAAAAAGAGATAAAAATACTTTTTCCTTTACGTTTTTGTGTGATAAACTATATATGGTGGTTTGTTATGAAATATGATGTGATTATTATAGGTGCGGGACCTGCTGGTTTATTCAGTGCTTATGAGTTAATTACAAAAAATGAAAATTTAAAGATTGCTTTGTTGGATAAAGGTTTTTTTGTAAAGAATCGTGTTTGTCCTATGAATAAAAAAGGTATTCCTTGTCAAAACTGTAATCCATGTGCTATTTTGGCTGGATATGGTGGGGCAGGTACTTTTAGTGATGGTAAGTTAAATTTTATTCCAAGACTTGGAAAAAGTGATTTAACAAAGTATATGAGTGAGAGTGTTGCGAATCGTTTGATTTCTGAAACAGAAGAAATCTTTAATCAATTTCATATGGATGCAGAGGTGTATCCTTCTAATATGGATGAGGCACTTGATATTCGGAAAAAGGTTGCTATTGCTGGTGCTAAATTGTTAATTATTAAACAAAAGCATTTGGGAAGTGATCATTTACCAGAATATATTGAAGGTATTTGTGATTATTTGGAAAAACATGGTGTTGATTTGATTGAGCGAGCAGATGTTACAGATATTAAAACGGAAAAGGAAGACTTACACCATGTTAGTTATGTTCATGGTAGTAAGAAAGTTAGCCTAGACTGTCATACCGTTATTGTTGCTCCTGGAAGGACGGGTGCCAAATGGGTTCAGGAACTTGCTGATAAATATCAGATTCCTTATCTTTCTCAAAGTATTGAAATTGGTGTTAGAGTAGAGGTTCGTAAAGATATTATGGAAGATATTACTAATATTATATATGATCCAACTATCTTTATTAAAACAGATACTTATGGTGATGAAATTAGAACATTTTGTACGAATCCTGGTGGCTTTGTTGCAAAAGAAAATTATTATGGATATATATGTGTAAATGGTCATGCTTTAAAAGATGTTAAAAGTAATAATACCAATTTTGCTTTTATTTCGAAAGTTAATTTAACGGAACCAGTTACAAATACTAGATTATATGGAGAAAGTATTGCAAAAATTGCAAATGTTTTAGGAGATGGAAAGCCTATTATTCAATCTTTAAAGGATTTAAAAAGTGGTAGAAGAAGTGAATGGCATCGTATTAATAAAGGATTTATTGAACCAACACTTAAAGATTGTGTTGCTGGGGATTTGGCACTTGTTATGCCTCATAGAATTATTACGAATATCTTAGAAGGATTAGAAAAACTTGATAAGATAATTCCTGGTGTTAATAATGATGATACTTTATTGTATGGACCTGAGATTAAGTTTTTTAGTAATGAAATTGAAACAAATAATAAATTCAGATTAAAAAATGCTAATGTATATTTTATTGGAGATGGCTCTGGTAAGGCTGGTAATATTGTTACTGCTGCTGCAACGGGATTGGTTGCTGCTAGAGATATTTTAGAAAGGATGGAAAAATGAAAAATAAAGGTTTAATTGTTTGTGGAATTCTTGTTATTATTGGATTAGTTATGGTGGCTTTGTTTTTGCCAGAGGCTAAGAATAAGAAAAAAAATGTAAAAGAAAAATTGCTTGGAATTGATTATAATGTAGAAGGGAATGATGTTAGTTTGAATCAATATAATACGGAAAATCCAGTTGTTGCTATGGAAATTGAGGGTTATGGTTCTATTGTAATGGAGTTATGTCCTGACATTGCACCAAATACTGTTAATAATTTTATATCACTTGTTAAGAGTGGCTTTTATGATAATAATACTTTTCATCGTTTGATGCCTGGTTTTGTTTTACAAGGAGGAGATCCTACTGGAACTGGTACAGGAGGACCTGGATATTCTATTAAGGGAGAATTCAGTGAAAATGGGTTTACTAATGATTTAAAACATGAGAAAGGAATTCTTTCTATGGCAAGAGCAAATGATCCTGATAGTGCAGGAAGTCAATTCTTTATTATGTTAGATAAAAGTGATTTTCTTGATGGAAAATACGCTGCTTTTGGAAAAGTAATTGATGGTATGGATATTATTGAAACAATTGAGAAGAATGAAGTTGTGGCAGACAGTCAAAGTGGTAAATTACGTAAGAATTTAGTACTTAAAAAGGCATTAGTTGATTTAAAAGGAAAAGAGTATCCTGAGGTTGAAAAAGTGAATTAGAGAAGTATTCTCTTTTTCTTTGTATTGAATTCCTACTAATTTGGTAGTAAAATAATACACGTGGAGGGATATTTATGAAAATATCTACGAAAGGAAGATATGCTTTAACTATTATGTTACATTTAGGTAGAGCATATGATTCTCATCAATATATATCGTTATCTGAAATATCTGAACGAGAAAAGATATCTTTAAAGTATTTAGAAAAGATTATGATTTCTTTAAAAAAAGCAGATTTTTTTGATGTACAAAAAGGAAAAGATGGAGGATATCGTTTAAAGAAAAAACCAGAGGAGATTACAATTGGTTCTATTATACGAGCAGCAGAGGAAGAGTTAGATATTGTTGACTGTGTGAAAAAAGATGGGTGTCCAAATAAAGAACGTTGTGATGCTTATCCTTTATGGAAGGGATTAAGTGATGAGATTAACCTTTATTTAGAAAGTAAAAATTTAGGAGAGTATTTATAGGAGGATTTATGAAGAAATTATTAGAGATTAAAAATTTGAATACAATTGCAGAAGATGATCCTAATAAGCATATTTTAAAAGGATTAGATTTAGATATTAATGAAGGGGAGATTCATGTGATTATGGGTCCAAATGGATCTGGAAAAAGTACTCTTGCGAATACAATTTTTGCATCTCCTAGGTATATTGTTACTGATGGAAGTGTTGTTTTTGATGGAGAAGATATTACGCATTCTACTACAGATAAGATTGCTAAAAAAGGTGTGTTTATGTCTTTTCAAACTCCAGAAGAAATCCCGGGTGTTAGTTTGGCTCAGTTTTTAAAAACAATGAAACATAGTATTACCGGAGAGAGGCCTAATCTTTATCAATTTATTAAAGAAGTAGAAGAAGATATGCGTGAACTTGGTATGAATCATGATTATGTAAATCGTGATTTTAATGTAGGATTTAGTGGTGGAGAAAAAAAGAAAAATGAAATATTACAGATGTTACTAGTAAATCCTAAACTAGCTATTTTAGATGAGACAGATTCTGGACTTGATGTCGATGCTATTAAAACGGTTTCTCGAGGAATTGATTTATATAAAAATGAACATAATGCGGTATTAATTATTACACATTCTACTAAAATATTAAGTAATTTGAAAGTAGATAAAGTACATATTTTGGTAGATGGTAAGATTGTAAAAACAGGGGACGGTTCTTTAGCAAGTGAAATTGAAAACAATGGATATCAAGAATTTATTTAGTAGGTGGATAGTATGGCAAAAACAGATATTACAAAATATGTAGATGATGATACTAGGAATATTTATGAGCTTAAGTCTCATAATACTTCATTACAAAAAGAATATGGACTTACGAAGAGTCTTATTGAAAAGATATCATCAGAAAAGAGAGAACCAGACTGGGTTCTTGATATAAGATTAAAGGCCATTCATGCTTTTTATGAATTAAAAGATCCTGATTGGGGACCTGATATTCATTATTTGGATATTAATAAGATTGCAACTTATGTAAAACCGGTTCAAGGAGAAGCACGTAGATGGGAAGATGTTCCAGATGATATTCGTGAGGTTTTTGATAAATTAGGAATACCAGAGTCTGAAAAAGAGGCTTTGGCAGGAAGTGGTGCTCAATTTGATTCTGAAATTGTTTATCATAATTTAACAGAAGATTTAAAGAAAAAGGGAGTAATTTATACTAGTTTTGATGAGGCTATTAGGCTTTATCCGGATTTAGTGAAACAGTATTTTACGAAGGCTGTGCCTATTTATGATCATAAATATATTGCTCTTCATTATGCTTTGTTTTCAGGAGGAAGTTTTGTCTATATTCCTAAAAACACAAAGTTAGATAGACCTCTTCAAAGTTATTTTCGTTTGAATGCTCCTGGTGCTGGACAATTTGAACATACTTTGATTGTTGTTGATGAGGAATCAGAGTTACAATTTATTGAAGGATGTTCTGCTCCTGGATATAATGAATTGAATTTACATGCTGGTTGTGTTGAGTTATTTGTAAAGAAAAATTCTACTCTTCGTTTTTCAACGATAGAAAACTGGTCTCGTAATATGCTTAATTTAAATACCAAAAAGTGCTTTGTAGAAGAAGGTGGAAAAATTGAATGGATTATGGGATCTTTTGGCTCTAAAGTATCTATGTTGTATCCTTTAAGTGTTTTAAATGGTAGAGGGGCAAGATGTGAATTTACTAATATTTCTTTTGCTGGTAAGGGGCAAAATTTAGATACTGGGTTAAAAGTTATTCATAATGCTCCTCAGACAAGTACTTTTGTAAATGCTAAATCTATTTCTAAAGATGGGGGAATTTGTACATTTAGAAGTAATGTTCATGTCAAAAAACAAGCTATTAACTCTAAATTATCTTTGTCTTGTGAATCTTTAATGTTAGATAATATTTCTCGTAGTGACACAATTCCTGTAGATACAATTGAGACAGATCAAGTTACGTTTTCTCATGAAGCAAAGATTGGTAAAATAAGTGATCAAGCAATCTTTTATTTGATGAGTCGAGGTTTAACAGAAGAAGAAGCAAAGGGACTAATTGTTCGTGGGTTTGCAGAACCAATTGCTAAGGCATTTCCTGTTGAATATGCGGTTGAGATGAACCGATTGATTGATTTAGAATTAGAAGGAACGATAGGATAGGTGAGTTTATGAAATATAGATTGAATCCATTACCAGTTAAAACAACAAATAGTTTTCATATGAATGAATTATTCCTTGAATTTGATATACCATCTTTTCATATGAATCATGAATTAGAAATCAGTGGGGATGTTACATCGATTGATATAAAGAAGGAGATAGTGAAACGTACTTGTTCTTCTAGAATTGGTCTTACTTTTCCAGAGTATTGTGATATTCATATTACGATTCCAAAAGGTGTAGTAGTATCAAAACCTATTTTTCTTACTTATCATTTTTTTAAAGATGATGTATTTGTTTCTAATTTTCATTTTCATTATGAAGAAGATTCTTCTTGCAATTTTATTATTATGATGACATCAGAAGATAATGATTCTCATTTTAGTCATGTTATGGAAGAGGTTATTTCTTCTACTAATTCTTCTGGAAATATTACGTTTCTTAATTTATTAAATTCAAAAAGTATTTCATTTTATGCTTTAGAAAATAAAGTTTTTGAAAATGCATCCATTACTCATAATATTGTAGATTTAGGTGGTAATACGAGAGTATATAATGCTTATAGTGAATTGTTAGAGCAACACTCTTTGAATACTTTAAATACTTTTTATCTTGGAAAAGAAAAAGATTTACTTGATTTTAATTATTACTTGAAAAATATTGGAAAAGAGTCTAATAATCAAATGAAAGTAGAAGGGGTATTAAAAGATTTTTCTCAAAAGAATTTTCGTGGAACGATTGATTTTATTAAGGGATGTAATCATTCTATTGGGGAAGAAAATGAAAATTGTGTTCTTTTATCTGATACTTGTAGAAGTCGTTCTCTACCACAATTATTGTGTGAAGAAGAAGATGTGGTTGGTGCTCATGGGGTCTCATCTGGAAAGGTTTCTCAAGAGATGGTATTTTATATGATGTCTCGTGGTTTTACAAAAAAAGAGGCAGAGAAATTAATTGTTTTTGGAAATGTTTCTAGTTTAATAAGAGAAATACCTAATTTAGAAATCCAAGAGATGATTCTTCAGAAGATAGAAGAATTATTAGATTAAAAAAGAGAAATAGATTATTTCTCTTTTCCTTTGATTTCAATTTCTGTATCTGGTGTTAATGATATAATTAAATCAATTTGATTTGAATCCTCCATTTTTTTATATGTCACACCACAAGCGTCAAATAAATGTTTTGAAACTAAATTTTCATCTGTACCATTATATTTATCTGATAGATAAATAACTTCCTTAATTCCTGCTTGAATGATTCCTTTGGCACATTCATTACAGGGAAATAAGTCTACATAAATTCTGGATCCTTTTAAGTCTTTTCTACTACCTAAATAGTTATTAATGGCATTTGCCTCAGCATGACACACATACATATATTTTGTTTCCGTTGGTTTTCCTTCCCGATTCCATGGAAATTCGTCATCATTAAAATTGTTTGGGGCACCATTATATCCAATTGATAAAATTCTATTATCATCTGATACGATACATGCTCCTACTTGTGTGTTTGGATCCTTACTTCTTGCGGCAGATAGTTTTGCAACTCCCATAAAGAACTGATCCCAGTTTAAATATTTTTTTCTTTTTTTTCCTAATATTTCTTTATTTAATTCCATTTTTCTCTCCTTATTGTTATTCTATCATTAAAAATCTTTTAAAGAAAGGGGAAATCTATTAGAAATTATTTGAAGTCTTTTGATTAAAAATGGAATGAAAAGTTCTTTTGATTCTTGACTTTCTAAAAGAAAAAGGCTATATTATTCTCATAAGTGCGATGACGGGTGTGGAAAGCCTATCAGCAGTATAGATTAAAGATGATTCTTTCTAGAATAAGTAAGGTGGAACCGCGGAATATATTTTCGTCCTTACATTATTCTAGATTTTTTTTGTAAAGGAAGTGAAATATGAAATTATATATTACTCCATCAGATGTAGATTATTCTGATATTATTCATCGTTTTCCTATTGTGGAAAACTTAGAAGATAGTACAGATGTTTTGATACTTCCTGGTGGTTTAGGTAATTTTTATGATTTGTTTCAGGCAATTACCTTAAAAAAGGATGTTATTATTTATAATAAGGATATGTTTTATACCCCTGTTATTAAAAATATGTATGAGGCTTATCAAAAAGGCTATATTGAAGAAGCACCTTCTTTTTACATTAATATAGAAAGTGATTATAAAGAAATAATTCAGAAATTGGAGGAAAAAGGAAATGGAAAAATTAACAATGGAAAAACTCGTTAATTATTGTAAACAATATGGATTTATATTCCAAGGAAGTGAAATATATGGAGGACTTGC
>CAMOQR010000032.1 GCA_946623125.1 uncultured Caryophanales bacterium
TGACCTAGTCTCACGACTAGGTCTTCAGGGGGTTCGGTTGAATATACTCTAACATAAAACCGTTAGAGATATCTACGTGATATATACTATCACGTACTTTAATCATAAAGGATATTAATAAAAAAGTCAATTTAATTTTAAATATTTTTATGAGAAAAAGATAATTGTTTTACGAATTTATTATCTTCCATTTTTTGATTAACATATTTTCTTCCAAGAGTTATCAATCGTTTCTGAACATTAATACGATTTTTTGGATTTACAGAATCAGAAAGTTTAATATATTTAACCATCTCAGAATGATAAACATAGTCTGGAACTCGAAAATAACGACAATAATCATTCATGATTCTTGGTAATTCTTCTTTAATTTCTTGATTGTTTTTACCAGACTGTAACATACAAATAACAGCCTCTAAAAGCATAGAAAAATACTTTCCACCAGTTGTTCCAATTACATATCCATGTCTTTCTAAAAATTTATCAAAATCGTAACCCATAAATCCTCCTGATTAAGATTCTTTCGAAGAAATAGAACGAATTAATCTTTGTTTCAAAAGATCATTATCTGTTTCTTTATTTAATAAATATTCTTTTGAATCTTTTTTTGCCTGTAATAATATTTTATAATCATTTTTTATATTAGCAATCTTAAAACTCATATCTCCTGATTGCTTTGTACCAAATAAATCTCCATGTCCTCTTAATTTGAAATCTTCCTCAGATATAACAAAGCCATCATCTTCTCTTTCCATAATTTGAAGACGTTCTGCATCACTATCACTAATTAAGATACATTTACTCTTAGAAGAACCACGTCCAACACGTCCACGTAATTGATGCAATGTTGATAAACCAAAACGATCTGCATCAAAAATAATCATCATCGTAGCATTAGGAACATCTACTCCTACCTCTACAACAGTCGTAGATATTAAGATTTGAACCTTATTCTCTTTGAATTGATTCATAATAATATCTTTAGCACCACCTGCCATTTTACCATGAACAATATCTATTTTATATAAATCTTTAAAAGCAAGTTTCATCTGATCTTTCAATTCATTAACAGTAGTCAAATCACTATTCTCACTCTCTTCAATTAAAGGAGCAATTACATAAACTTGATGTCCTTCTTTTAACTCTTGATACATCATTTCTAAAACATCTTTTATTTCACTATTCTTTTTTACAAATGTATCAATTTTCTGTCTACCTTTAGGTCTTTCCTTAATAGTAGAAACATCCATATCACCAAAAATAGTCAAAGCATAAGTTCTAGGAATTGGAGTTGCACTCATATACAAAACATCAGGAGTTTTCCCTTTATTTTGTAAATTAGCTCTTTGATGAACTCCAAAACGATGTTGTTCATCCGTAATAACCAAACCAAGATTATGATAAACGACCTCATCTTGAATTAAAGCATGGGTTCCAATAACCATATGAATTGTACCATCCATCAAACCTTTGTAAATATCATTTTTTTCTTTTTTAGAAGTAGAACCAGTAAGTAATGCAACTTTAACACCAGTACCTGCTAAGAAAGAAACAAGATTATTATAATGTTGAACGGCAAGAATTTCAGTCGGTGCCATCAAGGCACTTTGATATCCACTCAAATAATTTGCATACATTCCAGTAAAAGCAACAACAGTCTTACCAGAACCAACATCTCCCTGTAATAAACGGTTCATTCGATGTGGTTGTTCTAAATCAGAAGTAATATCTGCAATTGCACTCATTTGATCATTTGTTAATTTAAAAGGAATATGTTTAATAAAATCATTTAATTTATCATGATCAATAACTCTTTCTAATCCATTATTCTTTTTACGATTCATTTGCTTTAAATAATTAATTTTAAACATAAACTCAAATAATTCTTCATATTTTAAACGAATCGTAACATCCTTTAACTTTTCAGATGTACTTGGATTATGAATAATATTTAAAGATGTTTTTTTATTTAAAAAATGATAACGTTCAATATATTCATCAGGAATATTATCAAGGATTTCTTTTCCATATTGTAATAAAGCCATATTAATATAAGTAGACATATTTTTATTTGTTAATCCACTTGTACAATGATATACCGGTTCAATTCGAACACTATTCGATAATAAATCCATTTTAATATCACTTGCGGTTATTACATTTTTAGATTTATCTAATTTCCCAATAACCGTTATTCCTGTACCAACACTTAATTGATTTTTTAAAAATGCTCTATTAAAAATAGATACGCCTACTACACCAGACTGAGTAACAAGGCGAAAATTCATCTTATTAAGTCCTGCTTTAAAACGCATCAAAATAGGAATACTTTCAACTTTACCATCTATAACAATTTTATTTCCATCATCTACTTTCGATAAATCATTTCTTTCTAAAATATCATATCGAAAAGGATAATGAGTAACTAAATCATCTATTGTATAAATACCAATCTTATTTAATAAAGAAAGGGATTTTGGTCCTACACCTTTTACATCTTTTAATTCTGCCACACAACCACTTCCTTCTTGGCATATTATATCATAAAAAAGATACTAATTAAAGAAAAAATAGAAAAATATCAAGAAGAAAAAGCACTTGTTATAAGTATCATTTATATAGCGAATATTTATTTATAAATCAACGTTTTAGCAGAAAAAAAAAGTTAATTTTTTTTTGAAATTTTATTGACAAAACACCTCTTTTAGATTAGTATAGGTATCACCAATTCGGAATTAGGCGAATTGGTCGCTAGTATCACACTAGCCAACCCCTTTTTATTCTTTTTGGAGGCTACCCTCAGGGGGTGTAGCCTCTTAGTATGAAAAGCAAAAAGAGATGTGGCCGACATCTCTTTTTTTGTGTTTAATGACTCAAATATTTTTCTAAAAGATATACAAAGAAATATCCAAAGAAAAAGGAACCAACTAACAACAATAAATAATAAAATAAATCTTTAAAGTACCCCATTGCAATATAATAAGCACATAATATAATAGCAATAATAATACCAAATATCCGGAACCATTTTGAAAAAGTTGATAAAATAGATAATGCAATAGGAGATAATATAGGAACAGACGTATTCTCTTTTTTGGTATCAACAGTAACTTTTGTAGAATAATCATCTTCATCATCATTAGAATCTTCAACTTTATTAAAATCTTGATATGAGGAAGAATCCTCTATCTCTATACTAGGTTCTCTAAATTCATCATAATCATCTAATAATAAATGATCTTCATTAGACTTCATACAAACACCCCTCAAATTTGATTACATATTATAACATAAAATCAAAAAAAAAGGAAGAGATATTTAATCCCTATAAAAAATATCTCTAGAATAAACAATATCTTGAACATCATTCAAATGTTCACTAAAACGATTTGCAATAATATAATCACATAAATTTTTAAATAAAGAAAAATCATGAACAATCTCAAAACCTTGAAAAGTATTTTCATATATAGTGGGTTCATAAATCATAATATTAACTCCATTATTTCTAAGAATTTGAATAACACCAATAACTGCACTAGTTCGAAAATTATCAGAATTAGACTTCATTGTTAAACGATAAACACCTACAACATTAGGTTTTTTCTTTAAAATCATATTTGCAATATGAATTTTTCTAGTATCATTACTTTTTATAATGGCAGAAATAACATTTTGTGGAATATTACCATAACTGGCAAGTAACTGTTTCGTATCTTTTGAAAGACAATAACCTCCATACCCAAAAGAAGGATTATTATAATAAGAACCAATTCTAGGATCTAAACAAATAGCATTAATAACCTTCATAGTATCTAACTTTTTTATCTCACAGAAAGTATCTAATTCATTAAAGAAGGATACTCTTAATGCCAAAAAAGAATTAGAAAACAATTTAACAGCCTCTGCCTCTTTAGATGATATATAACATACTGGAACATTTTCAATTAAAGATAAACCTTGTAATAAAGAAGCAAATTTCTTTGCTGACTTACTACTAGAACCTATAACAATCCTTGAAGGATAAAGATTATCGTACAATGCCTTACCTTCTCTTAAAAATTCTGGAGAAAAAAAGATATTTTTCATATGATACTTTCTCCGAATCTTTGAAACATAACCAATAGGAATAGTTGACTTAATAACAATTGTTGTATCATCATTCGTCTCAATTACTTTCTCAATAATATCTTCAATAGAAGATGTATCAAAACAATTTTTATCTTCATCAAAATTAGTAGGAGTACAAATAATAACATATTCTGCATCCACAAAGGCTTCTTTATAATTATTTGTTGCCGTTAGGTTTAATGATTTATTAATAAAATATTCCTCTAATTCTTTATCTTTAATTGGTAATTTCTTTTGATTAATCATATCAACTTTTTCTGATACAATATCATAAATAAAAACTTTGTATTTAGTAGAAAATAAAACTCCTAAAGATAATCCTACATATCCAGCACCTGCGACTGCAATCTTCATAACAATCAATCCCTTACATATTTAATAAATATTATAATAAAATTGTAAAATCAAGTCAAATAAACAAAAAAAGAACAGAGTTGTTCTTTTTTTATTCACTTTTTTCTCCTTGAAGACTTTCATAATAATGATAAGTTTCTTCTGCTTGTTCACGATTTTTATCCAATAAAGTATCTCCGTTTTTATTAAGTTTCTTCAAAGATTTATATCGATCTTCTCCAAGCATAAACTCTTCATACTTAGAAAAATCAGCCTTACTATCTAGTTTAAATTCATGATTAACTGGATTATAACTAAAGATTGGGAAATATCCAGATTGAGTAGCCTCTTTTTCTTCATTAATAGAATTCTTCATTCCTTTAATAATACCTTGAGCAATACATGGAGCATAAGCAATAATAATACTTGGTCCATCATATGCTTCAGCCTCTTTCAAAACACGAATAGCCTGCATTGCATTAGCACCTAAGGAAATCGTTCCAACAAATACATGTGGATAAGATAATGCCATCTTTGCAAGATTCTTTTTAGCAGTTTCTTTTCCACCAGCAGCAAACTTTGCAACAGCACCCATTCTTGTAGATTTAGATGCCTGTCCTCCAGTATTCGAATAAACCTCAGTATCTAAAACTAATATATTAACATTACGCTTATTTGCTAGTACATGATCAATTCCATTATAACCAATATCATATGCCCATCCATCTCCACCAATCATCCAAACAGATTTAGGTAAGATAAAATCTTTTAAAGATAGTAATCTCTCAATTGGAGTAGTATCAATAATATCTAATAACGCTTTTGCATTTTCTTCTGTTTGTTCCTTGCAATAAGCATCATAAATATCTTTTTCACTTTTCTTAAGTAAATTACGATTATTTTGAATTAAAGAAACAATTTGTCCTTTCATTGCCTCATCAGCAACCTTCATACCAAAACCAAATTCTGCATTATCTTCAAATAATGAATTTGCCCAAGGAATAGAATATGGCATAGATGGAGCACTTGCACCATAAATAGAAGAACATCCAGTAGCATTTGCAACAATCATTCTATCACCAAATAATTGAGTTAAAAGTTTTAAGTAAGGAGTTTCTCCACAACCAGCACACGCACCAGGGAATTCAAATTTAGGTTTAATAAATTGTGTACCTTTAACAGTATTAGTAGGCATTACATTTTTCTTCTCTTCTACTTCTTGGAACAAATAATTAGCCTCAACATCCTTCTTATCTTCTAATAACTCATGTTTCATTTTCATAACAAGAGCCTTAGAACCTTTTTTGCCAGGACATACCTCACTACATAATCCACATCCCGTACAATCTGCAATACTAACACCAATCGTAAATTTATAATCTTGGTCCTTAATATTAGCATCACTTAAATTTCTCTTAACTGCATCTGGAGCATCTAGTACCTCTTTTTCATTTAATAAGAACGGACGAACAACAGCATGAGGACAAACTAGACTACACATATTACATTGAATACAATTTTCAGAGCAATAACTAGGAGCAACATCACTACTATTTCTTTTATCAAGTTTACTAGTTCCAGCCTCAAACTCACCATTAGGCATTTTCAAGAAACTACTTACAGGTAGACTATCCCCATCCATTGTATCAATTACTTCAAACATTGATTTTTTAGACTCAAACTCTTTATCAAAATCAACATGAGGAATTTTTATTTGTGTTAAACCATCTAAAGCACCATCAATGGCTTTGATATTTTTCTCAATAACATCTCCACCTTTATTGGCAAATTTAGTATTTAGATTTTCTTTGATTTTATCAACAGCAAATGTATAATCAATAATTCTTCCTAACTTGAAGATTATTGTCTCCATAATAGTACTAATTTTACCAGGTAACCCAGCCTCACTTGCAATACGAGAAGCATCAACAATATACATTTTAATATTCTTATTCTTTAAAATATTTTTATCATGATTACTCATAAAAGCAAGAACTTCATCTGCATTCATACTAGTATTTAATATGAAAATTCCACCCTCTTTAATCTTATCAAGCATTTTCATACGCTTTAAATAACTATCTTTCGTACAAACAACAATTGTTGCACTTTCTACATAATAAGTAGAACGAATTGGCTTCTTACCAAAACGTAAATGAGAAATAGTAATTCCACCACTTTTTTTAGAATCATATTGATAATAACCTTGAACATAAGCGTTCGTATAACTACCAGTAATCTTCATTAAGTCTTTAGAAGCAGAAACCATTCCATCGCTACCATATCCATAGATTAAAAATTCAACACTTGAATTAGGTAACATAAAATTAGGATCATATGGAATACTTAAATTCGTAACATCATCACATATTCCAACTGTAAAATTACTATGAACTTCTCTAGTATCAAGAAAATCAAATACACCCTTAATCATAGAAGGTGTTGTATTTTTACTAGACAATCCATATCTACCACCATAAACACTTACTCTAGCATCTACTTCTTTTATTACACGACAAACATCTAAATATAAAGGTTCCCCATTACTACCAGCATCTTTGGTACGATCAAGTACTGCAATTTTCTTAACAGATTTAGGTAACTCCTTTAAGAAATATTTAGTACTAAATGGACGATATAAATGAACCTCTAATAACCCAACATTTTCTTTCTTTTCTTTTACTAAATAATCAATAGTTTCTTTAATGGTCTCACAAACAGATCCCATTGCAACAATAACCTTAGTAGCATTAGGACTACCATAATAATTAAAAGGTTTATAATTTCGACCTGTAATTTCATTAATCTCACTCATGTATTGATTAACTATGTCAGGTACCTCATCATAATACTTATTACGAACCTCTGCTGCTTGGAAATAAATATCTCCATTTTGAGCAGTACCACGAATTGTAGGTTTGTTTGGATTCATGGCTCTATCACGAAATTCTTTTAATGCCTTCTTATCAATTAATTTTTTTAATTTTTCAGTATCAATAACTTCAACTTTTTGTAATTCATGACTAGTACGAAATCCATCAAAGAAATTAAGAAAAGGAACACTACCTTTAATAGCACTTAAATGAGCAACACCTGTTAAATCCATAACCTCTTGTACTGAACTTTCAGCAAGCATAGCAAAACCAGTACTACGACAAGCATAAACATCCTGATGATCCCCAAAAATAGATAAAGCATGAGTTGCAAGACTTCTTGCAGCAACATGAATTACACAAGGAAGTAACTCTCCAGCAATCTTATACATATTAGGAATCATTAATAATAATCCTTGAGAGGCTGTATAAGTAGTAGTTAATGCTCCAGCCTGCAAAGAACCATGAACCATACCAGCAGCACCAGCCTCAGACTCCATCTCAATAACTTTAACTGGAGTATCAAAGAAATTCATTCTACCTTCACTACTCCATTTATCCGTTAACTCAGCCATAGGGCTGGCTGGAGTAATTGGATATATACCAGCAACTTCCGTAAATCCATAAGAAACATGAGCTGCGGCTTCATTACCATCCATTATTTTCATCATATTTATCATCCTCCAATATTATAAAAACATTATATCATATATTTTAATGAATATTTAAATTTTCAATAGAGATATCGTCAACTGTAATCGTATGAATAATCTTTTGAGATTTATATTTTTTAACACGAGTAGCATGTTTTATAATACTCTTTTCAAAAATATTACGAACAAAACGAGCATTACCAAAGTTTTTCATATCTTTATTCCGACGAATAATATCCCGTAGTTTATTAATTGCTTCTTCTTCCACAACAAAACCAGATTTCTTAATCATACCATTAAATATTTCTACTAATTCATCTTCCGTATAATCATCAAATTCAAACGTATAACCTATTCGAGATACAATTCCTGAATTAGAATCTAAAAAATCTTGCATTTCCTTCGTATATCCAGCAAATATAACAACAAATTGATCACGATAATCTTCCATTGCTTTAATAAGCGTTGCAATGGCCTCATCATGATATGAATCTCCATTCTTACTTGCTAAAGCATAAGCCTCATCAATAAACAAAATTCCACCCATTGCACGTTCTACAACACTCATAACTTTGGGAGCCGTTTGTCCAACATATTCAGCAACTAAATCCTTAACTCCAACTTCAATTAACTTATTTTGTTTAATATATTTTAACTCATATAAAATATCCGCAATTAATCTCGCAACAGTTGTTTTTCCAGTACCAGGATTTCCTAAAAAAACCATATGTAAATTAACATTATTTAAAGATAAATCTTTTCCTTTTTCTCTTAAATTCATATAATCAACTAATTCATATAAAGTCTTTTTAACCTTAGATAATCCAACTAACTCATTTAATCTTTCAAACACCTCATCAATAGATTTAGATTTTTCAACAGCAGGTACAGAATGATTCAATAAAACCTCTCTACATAACAAATCACGATAAGTAGGATAATCCATATCTGATTTATCATAAGTATTCGTAATATAATCAAGAATTTGTAAAGATAACTTATCACTTAAATTACCATCTTGATTAACACGATCTAAAACATCCTGATAGACATCAGAAACTCCCAAGATTTTTTCTTCTAAAACAAAAGGAAAAGATGATTTTTGAAGAGAAGAATCATGTTCAAAAAAAGTACCAACCTCATCCTTACTTCCCTCAAGAATAATTACTTTTTTTAGAATAACAGAATCTTTTAATAAGTGAAAAAACTTCTTTTGAAAATCAACATCTTTTGCTTCTAATGCTTTTAAATCTTTGAAAGCAATAATACCATTAGATTCAAACACTTTTTTTAAAGTATCAAAAGAATCAACATCATAAAAAGATATTTTAGCAAATTGATGAATAGAAACATAAGAATACTGAAAAGCAATTGTTTTAAAAAAAGATTCTATTCTTTCTAAAAACTCTCGATTATTACTTTGTAATATTAAATGAAAATTTAAATACATATTCTTTTCTTTTGTAGAAAACTGTTTCATATATAAAATTATTTTTTGTAACACATCTAAAGAAGCATCTGATAAAAGTAAATTACTGATATCAAGAGAAACATCATCTTGAATTTCTTTTTCTTGAGGAAGAGTTAATTCTTCTCCAAAAAAATCTTTATAAATATCTGCAATATAATCTTTATTCATAATAATCACCTCAAAACAAGCCGACGAATATCGACGGCTTATCTATTATTTATCCATATTAATTTCTAACATTTTAGATTTTAATTCTTTTTCAATTTCTTGTAATTCAGCCTCTGCCTCTTGTCTTTGAATTCTACCATTTTTATGAATCTCAATAACAGCATCTAAAGTCTCAATAATATCACGATTCGTCTTCTTAAGTGTTTCAATATCGATAATGGCTCTTTCGCTTTCTTTAGCAATATCAATAGAACCTTGCTTTAAAGTTTCACTATTTTTCTGTAACATTTCATTTGTAAGTTCAGAAACTGCTTGTTGATTTTGAAGTGCACTTTTAGCATTTGAAATACCTAATGCTAAAACCATTTGATTTTTCCATAATGGAATAGTATTTGTAATAGAACTTTGAATCTTCTCAACTAATTCAGCCTCATTATTTTGTAATAATCTAATCTGAGGGGCCATTTGAATAGAAATAACACGAGTCGTTTTTAAATCATATAATTTTTTTTCAAAACGATTAATCGTATTTTCCATATCATTAACCTTTTGAGCATCAATTTGTTCTCCAGACTCTGTTGCCTTCTTTTGTAACTCTGGAAGAGTAACCTCACGTAACTCTTTTAATTTTCTTTCACCTGCAATAATATATAAAGAGATTTCTTTAAAATAAGTAAGATTCTTCTCATACATTGTATCAAATAAAGCAACATCTTTTAACATTTGAATTTTATCTTTTTCTAAATCTTTTTCAATCACATCAATATTCTTTTCTATTTTAGAATATTTTGCAATAATCTTATTAATTTCTTTTTTAGCATTATAGAAAATCTTAGCAATACCTTTTCTTTCTTTTCCAACATCACCATCAAAAGATTTAATTTGAGCAACAAGTTCTGCAAGTAAATCTCCAGCAGCACCAGTATTTTTAGTTTTAACATCTTCTAAGACAGAATCAGAAAACTCAGAAATCTTAGCCTGAGATGCTGCACCAAATTGCAAAACTTGTGTAGAATCAAATACATCAATTTTTTGAACAAACTGATCAATTTTTTGTTTTTCTTCTTCACTTAATAAATCATAATTCAATGATTGTTCAATCTTTTCTTCCGTTACTTTTTCCTTACTCGTTGCTAACTCTTCAACACCAGCCTCAGCCTTAGCACTTTCTAATTTTAATTCAATACCATCCATAAATTTACTCTCCATTTCCTAAATATTCAATTAATTGATTGTATATATCCATCTTTAAACTAGATACTGTACTTGTGATAGATTGAGGTACACCTATTCCAATAGAAGAAACATCGTAACTACCACCAGTAATAC
Organism: uncultured Caryophanales bacterium; assembly: GCA_946623125.1. Lineage (GTDB taxonomy): Bacteria > Bacillota_I > Bacilli_A > RF39 > UBA660 > UBA3789. Next base: position 10,959 of record CAMOQR010000032.1, read on the forward strand.
CTGTTCTAAAGCCATACTTTTCCCACGCAATCTGCTGAATTTCTTTATCATCAAATGCATCATATAATTTTTTACCATTATCAGTAAAATATGCAAAACAATGAGAATTCCAAATCGTAGGAGAAGGATATAAAATACGTATATCATCTTTTACCTGTGCAAATCCATCTGGATTAGAATTAGCAAAATCTATAATACTCTTCTCATAATCAACAATCATAGGTTGTCCACCCATACCAGTCTTTAAATATCTTTCAAATAAATCAGCTGGTGTATTATTC
>CAMOQR010000033.1 GCA_946623125.1 uncultured Caryophanales bacterium
ATAATAGGAACTAATCCATTATCACAAATTACTTTTGCAAAAGCAAATTGTTGATCTACTATTTTTTTAATTCCTTCACGATTGGCACCTAGAATTACACTTCTCATCTTTGTACCAAATACATGATGAGTCCTTGCAACTTCTAATTGTTCTTCTAAATCTGGTATTTCTTTCATTAATTTAACATTATCTTTTTCTTCTTCTAGACCTTTATCAACTTTTAAGAAAGAAACAATTTGTTTTTTATTCCATAAATAATCTGCAGTATATTCCCCTTCTACTTGTGAATTCATTGTTTTATAGAAAAGAATTGCTCCAAGAATTTCTTTGCTTGTAAAGACAGGAGATGTAAATACTCTTTTTCTCATTTCATGAATTAAATCAAACATTTCTTCTTCACTATGATATTGACTTTTATCAATTCCGTATTTTTCCAATGTTTTAGCAGTTGATCCACCACTTTGATCTAATGCTGCAATAAAGCCTTTTCTTTCTTTTACTACCTTTAATTTTTCTTGATCCATATATTCTTTCATAAATCCTCCATTCTTTTTTATTATACATATATTTTTTTAATTTATAAATCTTTTGAGATTCATTTTACTTTTATTTACAAGAAAAAAACCTATAATAGGTTTTTATCTTCTTCCTCTATTTCCACCTTGGTTCATCATACCTGGATTCATCATTCCGTTTTCTCCTCCTGTTACCGTGCTTGTTAGAGTTACTGTTTGAGAAGAGGATCCTGTTGTTAGGGTGTATTCATGATTAAGTTCAAGGCTTGATGAAGATATTAAAATAGATTGATAACTTTTAGATGGAGAATAAGAAATACTTCCAATTGAGATATCTCCTGATGCTTGAGAGGAAAGATTTACTAAGATAGTATTTTGTGTTGAACTTGATGAGACATTTTGTGCCATACCAGATGAACCTACAGCAATTAGTTCTCCTCCTGTTATTTCAAATGTTCCATTATAGTCTAGTGCTCCATTTCCATTATTTGTTGGGCCATCTACATGAATAACTCCTCCAGATACTTTTATACTTCCGTTAGAGTCTAATCCGTCTCCTCCAGAGTTTACATAGATTGTTCCACCTGATATATTTAGTAATCCTCCACTATCTTGATCAAAGGCATCCTTACGACCATTGGCAGTTCCTGAAGAATCCTTTCCTCCTCCAACGTTTACTCCATCATCTGATGCTACTACATTAATGGTTCCCCCTTCTAAATTGATGTTAAATCCTTCAATTCCCTCATATGATTTTATTACTTGAACAGTTCCATCTTTTATAGTTACTGTTCCATCTGCATGAATTGCATCATCATTGGTTGATAATTCATATGTTCCTGCATCTATTGTGACATCTTCATTAGAATGAATACAATCATCTACTGATGTTATTGTGTAAGTACCATTTTTTATTGTGACTGATTTCTGTGCTTTCAATCCTTTTTGAGATTCATCGCTTGAGGCTGTTGTTCCCGCAACAACTACAAATGTTCCATTTTCTATCATCAATGTTGATTGTGCTTGAATTCCATCTTGACTAGATGTAATTTTAAATGTTCCATTTTCAATTACTATTTCTCCTTTTTCTTCTTCATTTGTTGTTTTTATTCCATCTTCTTTTGAAGTAATTGTATAAGTTCCATTTTGAATAGTTACTGTATCCTTTCCTTTGATTCCATCTTTATCCGCCGTTATATCATATGTTCCAGATAGCAAATATAAATCATCTTTACTTGTAATTCCATCATAATTCGATTTTATATTTAGAGTTCCTTCTCCATAAAGATATAAATCTGCTTTTGAATAAATTGCTGCATCAAGGTTTGTTGTTGCATTTGCATTAACTGTTGATTCTCCTTTTAGCTCTATATATACTCCTTTTGATTCCTTTATATAGATTGCAGGACCTGATTTCGATGTTATAGTTACCTTATCTAATACTAGTTTAACATTATCGTTGGTTTCTATCGTAATCATACCTTTTTTTAGTGTTCCAGATATATAATAAACACCTGCTTTGGTAATTGATACGTTTCCTGATGAAAGTTCAATATTATAGACTTTATAATCTGACCAATCTATTTCAGATTCATCTTTTTCTTCTTTATTATCTGTTTCTATGATTTTAGTACTCGATGGTGATTCTATTTTAGATGATATCAATAATAGTAATCCTAATACAACAAATCCTATTAAGATTGCTATTGCAATTTTTCGTTTATTCTTCATATTCCACCTCTATTTTCATTATAACATATCATGATTATTAAATTCATGGGTTAATGATATCTTTAAATTTCCATTTCTAGTGCGTAAATCATCAATGAATGCTTTTTCTGATATTTGATTTTTCATAATAATACGATATGTTAATTCAAACATAGATCCCATATTAATCGTTTTTGATTGGATTAGTTCATTTGTTTTTAAATATTTTTCAAATACATCATCAAATACATTTTCATAATCTAAGTCTTCCGGAATTGATATTTTTAGAATTTTTTCTTTTTCTTTGGCTTCTCCAAACCTCATTGCATATAAGATGTATGATAAAAGACATGTAAGTATTGTAAATATTACAGCAAAAGCAATATAACCGGTTCCTACTGCAACTCCAATTACCATAGCAAAGAATACATTTACAATTTCTTTGGCATTTCCTGGGATAGAACGGAATCTAATTAAAGAAAATGCTCCTGCTATCGCAACTGATGTTCCTAAATTTCCATTTACTAGCAGAATTACTACAGTAACTAGTATTGGTAATATTACTAGGCTTTCTGTAAAAGTTTGATTGGTTTTTGTGGTTTTTTGATGGACCAAGGCAACCATTACTCCTAATAGAATTGATGTTACAATGCAAATTAAAAATGATGTTATCGATAGATTTGATTCTAATATACTATTAAACATATTCGATACCTCCTTTTAATTTCTGATATATGTTTCCGTATTTTGAAAATGATTTTGGATATATTTTTAATTCTGATAAGATTTTGGTAAACCATAGAGGAATACTATCCAATGATTTTAATTCCATAATATAAAATGGCTTTTTGGAATAAAGTTTTCCAGCATCTCCTACTTCTAGGCTTAAATCCTCTTCTCTACTTCTTAAGTTCTCATCAAAAGTAATTCGAAAATCTTTATTATTTTTATCATAGTAAGACTTTCTGTCATAGGCTAAAAACAATTTTGGTTTTAAATGATTCAACTTAACATAATAATCAATTTCTTTCATGATTTGAGGGTTGTTATTTTTGGGAATTTTACCTGTTTTTAGATACTGTTCCATATCTTTTAGGGTTAATTCTACTCTTCTTTTAAAAACAACTCCTTTATATTTTCCTTTTCTTTCTAAAAATACATTATCATTTTTACTGGGAATATTATAACTTCTTAATCTTACTTTTTCTTTAAAAATTGGTTTTTCTAAAGAATTTATAATTGATTCGTTTTGATCTGTATCAAAGTAAATATTACAGATTGTACTATGAAAGTATATGTCTTTTTTTAAATGATTTTTTATTTTAGGAAAAAGGGATTCGTATTCTTCTTCTGTTAAAACATATTTTTGTTCCACTCTTTGGAAAAAGTTCATGTTTTCTCCTCGCTTTCTGATATGTATTTTAGTATATTAATATGTTTTTTTTGTGATTTGATTGTGTAATTTTTGTGAAAAAAAACAATAGAGATTTTACTCTATTGTGAAGTAAGCATATATATTCTTATCTGATACTTTTTTCATATTTCTTCTATCTCTAACTCGATTGGGCAATGATCGGATCCTTCAATTTGATCTAAAATTTTAGAGTCTTTTACTTTTTCTAAGAATTCTTTATTTACAATAAAATAATCTAGTCTCCATCCTATTCCTTTTTCTCTAGCATGTCCTAAGTAACTCCACCAAGAATATTGAATTTTATCTGGATAGAAATAGCGATAGGTATCTACAAATCCACTTTCTAATAATTCTGTCATTTTACTTCTCTCTTCTATTGTAAAGCCTGCATTCCTTTCATTTGCTTTTGGATTTTTAATATCTATTTCTTTATGAGATACATTTAAATCACCGCAGTATATGACATTTTTCTTCTCTTTTAATTGATTTAAGTATTTCCTCATGATATCTTCAAATTTCATTCTAGAATCTAGTCTTAATAATTCTCTTTTTGAATTTGGTACGTAGCAGTTTACTAAATAAAAGTTATCAAATTCTAAAGTAATGGTTCTTCCTTCCTTATCATATTCTTCTTCTCCTAAACCATATATTACTTGAATCGGTTTCTTTTTCGTATAAATCATTGTACCAGAGTATCCTTTTTTTTCGGCAGGATATAGGTACTCTTCATATCCAATTGGATGGAAAGGATTTTGTTCTTCTAATAGTTTTGTTTCTTGTAGACAATAAATATCTGCTTTTTCTTCTTCAAAAAAACGATCAAACCCTTTATTCAAACAGGCTCTAAGTCCTGCCACATTCCATGATATTATTTTCATTTTTTAACCTCCCAAATCATTATATCATTATTTAAATTTTTCTTCTATTAATCTGATTGGAAGGGATTTATCTCTTAATAAGTCTGTTATTGAGATATCATTGTGAATATTATAAATGATTTGTGCCATATATTTAGAACAATCACATACATGTAACCATTTTTCTTTTTTATACTCTTCAGGGATATAAGATAAGTTTGTTGTATATATTCCATCTAACATTTTTTTCTCATAGTATTCTTTAAATTTATCAATTCCTTTTGTAAATAAAGCATACGTTACTGCAATAATAATATGATTTACTTTTCTTTTATGAAGTTCCTCTATACAATCAAACATACTTCCTCCTGATGATATCATATCATCTGATATGATTGCTGTATATCCTTCCAACTCTTCGTTTCCACAATATTGATGATTGGTAATTGGATATTTTCCATCTACCAAAGTATTATAATCTCTTTGTTTTACAAAACTTCCAGCTTCTCTATGAATATATTTGGAATTAAAGGAATTTAAATAAACATTTCTTCTTCCTGTTGCACCATTATCAGGGGCAACAAAAACAATTTTTTTAAGTCTTGCTTTTGGAAGATCAGTAATTAATTGTTCTAGTATGGTATTCGTTGGATAAAAATTATCAAATTCCATATTATGTATGGCATGTTCTACTCCTTGATCATGAGCATCAAATGTGATAAAACTTTTTACACTACTCATCATATCTAATTCATGTAGAGCCATTCCGCAAGATAAGTTTTCTCTTGTATTTCTTCTATGTTGTCTTCCCGCATATAAGAGTGGCATTACGATATTAATGTTTTTAGCATGACAATTACAGGCACCTATTCCATCTTTTAATTGTGTCATTAAGTCATTGGGGCTAGCATGATTGATATATCCTCTCATTTTATATTCAATAGAATAATTACCAATGTCTGTTAGTAAGAACATATCTTTTCCTCTTACAGTTTCATCAATTTCTACTTTTAAATGTCCATCTTCAAAAAAGTTTTGTTTTATAGGAACAATAAATGTTTCTTTTTCCGGATCTAGATGATACATTTCTATTAAATGTTTATCAATTTTTTCTCCTAAATCTTTTGCACTATCAAATATTATCAAGCGTAAATTATCTTTTTCCATTATTTTTTTCATATTTCCTCCTCAAAAAAGAGTAATTAAAAAATTACTCTTTATTTCATTATTAAAAAGTATAGTAAAACTAGAATTCCTAAGATAATTCTGTAGTATCCAAATACTTTAAAATCATGTTTTCTGATATAACTGATTAAGAATTTTATTACAAATAGACTTACGATAAATGCTGTTATGGTGGCAACTAGTAGAATTCCTATTTCTAATCCAGAAAAAGCCATTCCAACTTTTACGATGTATTTTACTAGTTTTAAAAGAGATGCTCCAGCCATTACAGGGATTGCTAAAAAGAAAGTAAATTCTGCAATTACGTTTCGATCCATTCCGATTAATAATCCTCCAAGAATCGTAGATCCACTTCTAGATGTTCCTGGGATTAACGCTAATAATTGAAAGGCCCCTACTTGTAAGGCTTGCTTATATGTAATTTCTTTCTTTGCTGTTTTGCCTTGTTTCTTTTTATCTTCTATTATAATAAATAGTACTCCATATACGATTAAGGCAATAGAGACTACTACTGCATTATATAAATGTTCATCTAGCCAATCATCAAAAAGTAAGCCTAATACTGCTGCAGGAATACAAGCAACTAGTATTTTCCCCCATAAATTAAGAATGTTTTTATCAAGTGAAAGTTTTCCATTTTCTTTTTTTAGTGGCCAAATCTTTTTAAAGTAAATCACTACTACCGCAAGAATTGCACCTAATTGAATAACAACTTGGAATAATTCGTAAAACTCATCCGTTACACCAAGTTTAATAAATTCATCTAATAAAATCATATGTCCTGTAGAAGAGATTGGTAACCATTCTGTAATTCCTTCTACGATTCCAAAAAGTATTGCTTTTAGTATTTCTATCATGTTTCTACCCTCCTATTTGATTGTATCATATTTTTTTAATTTCATGATTGTTTTCTATCGATTTGACAGAAAAAAAATTATTTTACAGTTTTCTTTGGAATATAATTTCTTGCTCCATTCATACAACAGGCTTCAATGCTTTTTGCTACTTCATCAATTGAGAGAGAAAAATCATTTTTAATCCAATTATTGATTACTCCTAGGGCACCATTAAAAATAAAGATAACTGCATTTTCCATTTCATATCCTTTACTTTCCGGTTGTATTTTTTCCCATCTCCCAATACATTTATCATAGGCAACTTCTACTACTTCATTTAAAAAATAAATATTTCGATCTGTATTAAATAAGATTCTAACTAACTTTTTATTATTTTCAAAAATGGTTAATATTTCTTTTGTAAAAGAATAAATAGAATGATTTTCCATTTGTTCTATTGAATTAGAATTTTTTATCTCATCCATAAATTCTTGTTCTATATTTTTTAATAAGTCATATACATCTACATAATATCGATAAAATGTTCCTCTATTAATATCAGCAATTTTACAGATTTCTGTTACTGTTATACTTGATATATCTTTCTTTTCTAAACTATTTAAAAATGTTTCTTTTATTATGTTTTTGGTATACTTTGTTCTTCTATCCATATTATATCCTTTCTTAAACACTTTTTTTATTTTTGTTCATAAACAAACAAAAAATCTTATAATTGATGATTGCTTCTTACTTCTTTTTGATTATACAATTAATTTGTTAGTTATTCAACAATTGTTTATTAATATAAGAGGTGATGATATGAAGTTTTTTTCTTTTTCCAAGAAGAGACCTTGGTTAAAGTATTATGATAAAGATAAAAGAGAGGTTAAAACTCCTGAAGGGTCTATTTTTGAGTTTTTAGAAGATCAAAATAAAAATAGAATGGGATTATATGCCATAAATTATTTTGGAAATAAAATGACTTATCATGATTTTTTTATGGAAATTGATTATTGTGCTAAATCTATGAAAAGTCATGGTATTCGTAAGGGGGATGTTGTCTCTATTTGTATGCCAAATACACCAGAAGCGGTTATTGCTTTTTATGCTGTTAGTAAGATTGGAGCTATTGCAAATATGATTCATCCCTTATCTGCGGAAGAAGAGATTAAAAAATCTATTATTGATACAAAGTCTGTTATGCTTTTTACGGTTAATTTTAACTATAAGAAAGTGTTATCTATTCTTTCCGAGACAAATCTTTATAAAGTTGTTCTTTCTTCTCCTAGGGATTCTATGCCAAAAGTTTTAGAGTTAGGTTATTTTCTAATGACAGATCGTAAAGTAAGGCTTCCTAAAAAAGATGAATTATTTATGTTTTGGAAAGATTTTCGATTGAAAGGGAAATCATACAATCTAGATGTTGCAACCTCTTCTAAATCATCTGATCCAGCGGTTATTTTACATAGTGGTGGAACATCTGGTACACCTAAGAGTATCTTATTATCGAATGGTAATATAAATGTTGTAATTGGTCAGGCAAGAATTGCATTACCAGAAAATAATGAAACTGATTCCATGCTTGGAATTTTGCCTTTGTTTCATTGTTTTGGATTGGTGGAATGTGTTCACTATCCTTTATCAATTGGTGCTTGTTTAATCTTAGTTCCTAAATTCGATGCTAGTCGATTTGATAAATTGCTTCGTAAATACCATCCAACTATTATCCCAGGGGTACCTACCTTATTTGAGGCTTTACTTTCTAATAAACATATGGATAATATTGATCTTTCTAATGTTAAATATGTTGTTTCTGGAGGAGATTCTTTAAATGAAGAAAGGAATCTAAGAGTAAATCGTTTTTTAAAAGAGCATCATTGTCCTCACGGAATTGTTCAAGGATACGGAATGACAGAAACAAGTGGTGGTTGTATTTTTAGCAATACAAAATCCAATACGTTAGGAAGTGTTGGAATACCACTTCCTTCTAATGATATGAAAATTGTTAATCCCGATACCAAATTGGAAGTAAAAACTGGGGAGGTTGGAGAAATACTCATTAGTGGTCCTTCTGTAATGATGGGATATTTGAATGATGAAGAAGCAACAAATGAAGTTTTAGAGAAAGATCGTTCCGGTAAAATTTGGGTTCATACTGGAGATTTAGGGTATATCAATCAAAATGGTTGCTTATTTTTTGTACAGCGTCTAAAACGTCTTATTATTTCTTCTGGATATAATATTTATCCTTCTCATTTAGAAGAAGTTTTAAATAAACATCCTTATATTTCTACCTCTTGTGTTGTTGGAATCCCCCACCCTTATAAAGTACAAGTCCCTAAGGCTTATATTGTTTTGAAAAGTGATATTTCTGATACTTTTAGAACTCGTCAAGAAATCAAATCTTATTGTGAAAAAAATCTTGCTAAATATATGATTCCTTCTGAATTTGTCTTTCGAGAAGGTCTTCCTAAAACAATGATTGGTAAAGTTGATTATCATGCATTAGAAAAAGAAAAATAGACAATGTCTATTTTTTCTTTATGGTAATATTCCTAGTAGGCTGTCTTCTTTTACATATCCATTGTCTACTAATTCTTCTCCATTTTTTATATTCTTTACTCTGATTTTAGATGGTTTTTCTTCTATTTCGATTGATAATGCTGGTGCTGTTTCGTTTTGCCAATGATCACTTGTTGGAGGATACTCTTCGCTAAAATAAAAGATTAGTTCTGTTCCCTCTTGATGAACATCTGTTATTGTCATAGTATATCCATTTTCTTCTTTTTTTCCTAGGGATATGGTTAGATAAAATCTTCCTTCTAATTCTTCATATTGAAAGCCTCTTGTTTTAAATTCACTTTTTTGTTCATAATCGGTTATTTTATATTTTTTATAAGATTTTAGTTCTAGAAATTTAGCATCATTTTGGATTAGACTATGCATACTACGAGAACTAAGTTCTGTTCTTAAATCAATAATCGATTGATTTTTCTTTCCATTTTTAAACCGGAATGTTGTATCAAAATATGTTCTTATCAAAAACATTTGATATTTTTCAAAGGTAATATCATATTCATCTTCTAATACAGGGTTACAAACTTTATTTTCACAGTTTTCTCCCTTCATTTTTTTTACATGAAAATCGTAATTTTTTCGATGGATTTCATATCGATATGGAACGTACTCATATATTATTTCTTGTTCTACATTATTAGAATAATTCAAGTACTTATTTCTTAAAAATAGAACTAATAAGATTAATAGAATTAATTCTGGAATAATTAAAATTTTACGAATTTTATTTTTTACTTTTCTAAATTTTTCTCTTCTTGCTAGTTTTTTTTGCCTTGCAACTTCTTCTTTATCTATGATTGGTTCTTGTTGGATATTTTGTTCTTCTTCTGTTGGAAATGTCATGTTTTGTACTTCTTGTAATGTAATTCTTTCTTGAGTATTGTTTTCAGTTTCTTCTTGTCCTTCATTTCCAAAAAGATCTTTTAATTTATCAAATGGCGTCTTATTATTATCATCATTCATATTATTCACCTACTATTATCTTATCATAGTTTTGCTTTTTTGTTAGGTATGATAAGTTTTTTTTTATTTATTTTACAATTTTTATTGATTTTATTTTTTCTTTTGATTATAATACGTGCTTAGAAAGGAAAAAGGGAAGAAAATCATGTTTTGTCTATTGACTCTCTTTTAGAATATTCTGTAAGATTCTCTACTCTTATTCTTATAGATAATTCTCTTGATTGTTTAATAGAAAATTATTTTCCATAATAGTGGTAAAACTACTATCACTGCTATTTTTGAAAATGAGAAAGCATTTTTCTTATCTTGTTCATTCTATTTCTACTATGAGAATATCACATTTTTTTATTTCAAATGGTAAGGTCTGGTTTACTGGAATTCTGTTATTTGAATTAATACTTGTTCATTATTTGACTTTTGTTGTTTTTTTTAAGAGTTTTATAAAAATTTTTGATTTTTCATAGGAATTTGTTATAGAGTGATTTCTTCATTTTAATTGTTTTGAAATGAAATACTTAATATAAGAAAGAGATGATTTTTTATTTAGCTTTTTGTATTTCTACCTTTTTTTAAAGAATGAGATGATGCTTTTATATCATCTTTCTCAAGTATTATATAGAAAATGTGGTAATATAAGTAGAAAAATTTTTATAATTTTTGGTAACGACTATTTATTTTACCCCTTTTTATGAAATTGTTACCACTCATAGAAAGAGCATTTTTTGTATTTTATTTTTGGAAGTATTATATTTAAGATAAATCTCTTTTGATAAAAAAAGATGAATTATGAACTGAGGGATAGAAGATTGGATTGGACTTTGTTTGGTTGGATTTTTAGAGTGGTTATTATTTAGAAATTATTTTATTTCTTATTTTTATGGAGAAGATAGAGTTTTTTCTTCACTAGTTAAAGAATGTTAAAATAGTATTTCTATTTTAGAGATGGCTCAGGTACTTTGTATTTCATTTTTATATGATGGTAGCAATATTATGAATAAAACCCAGTTTGATTATACAATGCCTTTCTACTAAAAACAGATTGATAATGATTATCCTGTTTTTAGTATTTAAAAAGAATGATTTTTTGAAGTGAACCC
>CAMOQR010000034.1 GCA_946623125.1 uncultured Caryophanales bacterium
TTAAAAACTCATTTTTTATTAGGAATAGAATAACTGACAAAAACATGATATAATATAAAAAAATAACAAGAAAAGGGAAAAATATATGGATATCTTAAAACAATTATTTTATGATAAAGAAATTGATGTGATTCTCTCTAAATGTGATGATATTAAATATGCAAAAAAAGAAGAAGTAAGAAAAATAATAAAAATTCTTCAAGATAATAATTGCAATAATAAGATAATGAGAAAAATCATAATGCAAAATCCATCATTTTTAATAAGAAAATATGAAAAGATTAAAGAAATTATTGATATTTTAAAAGAATATGGAATAGAAAATATAGAATTATGTTTTATCATATACCCTGAGTTATTAAATAAGAGTGCTTATGAAATAGATAATTTCTATATTAAGAAACATCAAGAAGGATACTCTAATGAAGAAATAAACGATATATTAGAGACAGAACCATATTTAATAGATGAGGAAATGACAATTTAGAAAGAGTATGTTAAAATGTAAGAGGTGATTTTATGAAAAACAGAAGTGAACTAAGAGAAATAATAATGAAAGTACTTTATCAAGTACAAATATATGAAGAAGCAAAAGTAGATTATAAATTAGAAGATATTATAAAAGAACAATTAGAGATTGAAAATACCTTTGTAGAAGAAATAACCCATGGAGTATTAGAACACAAAAAAGAAATCATTGATTTAGCAAATAAATATTTAAAAGACTGGAAAATAGATCGCTTAAGTAAAGTAGATCAAGCCATTCTATCAATTGGAATCTATGAGTTAATCTATACGGAAACTCCATCCATTGTATCAATCAATGAAGCAGTTGAATTATCTAAGAAATATAGTGAAGAATCTGTTACGAAGATGATTAACGGAGTATTAGACAAAATATATCATGAAGAAATAAAAAAATAGAAATGAGGAATCGTTATGCAAGATAAGTATATAACGGTAACACAACTAACTAGATATATAAAATATAAAATAGATAATGATGAGAATTTAAACGAGGTATTTTTAAAAGGAGAAATATCAAATTTTAAAGCACATAGTAGGGGCCATTTCTATTTTACTTTAAAAGATGAAGAAGCAAGAATTAATGCCATTATGTTCTCCTCTCAAACAAAAAAAATAAAATTTACACCAGAAGACGGTATGAAAGTATTAGTAAGTGGAAAAATTAGTGTATTTCCATCATCTGGTGCTTATCAAATATATGTAAATGAAATGACAGAAGACGGAGTAGGAAATCTATATATAGCCTACGAACAATTAAAAAAGAAACTTCAAGAAGAAGGATTATTTGATGAGGCACACAAAAAGAAAATACCTCGCATTCCAAATAGAGTAGGAGTAATAACAGCACCAACAGGAGCAGCCATAAGAGATATTTTATCAACAATTAAAAGAAGATGGCCATTAACAGAAGTATATTTGTTTCCATCTCTAGTACAAGGAGATGAGGCCAAAGATGATATTGTAAAGCAAATAAAAAAAGCAGAACAATATGATTTGGATACGTTAATTGTTGGTAGAGGAGGGGGCTCAATTGAAGACTTATGGGCATTTAATGAAGAAATAGTTGCAAGAGCAATCTATGAATGCAAGATACCCATTATTAGTGCTGTAGGGCATGAAATTGACTTTACTATCTCAGACTTTGTCGCAGATTTAAGAGCACCAACTCCAACAGGAGCAGCGGAAATGGCAGTTCCTCAACTACAAGATATTAAAAATTATGTAAAACAAATTAATATAAGATTAGAAAATAGTATAGGAAATCAATTAAAGAAAGATCGAAGAAGACTAACAGAAATCAAAAATCATAATCTTTGGAAAAACCCAATGGTAATCTACCAAGCCAAAGAAATGATATTTGATAATATCATAGAAAGATTAAAACACTCAACAAAAGAAATTATAAATCAAAAGGAAAATGAACTATTAAAAGTAAAAAGTTCTTATATTATTACAAATCCATATCAAATATTAGATAAGAAAAGTAATCATTATTTACAAATTTTATCAAAATTAGAAACGCTTAGTCCCTTAAAAACATTAAAAAGAGGATATACTCTTGTAAAAGTAGAGGAAAAAGTATTAAACAGTGTCAAACAAGTGAAAAAAGATGAAAAAATTACCATAACGTTTCACGATGGTAATATAGATGCAAAAGTATTATAGAAAGGAATGATATTATGGCAAAGAAAGAAGAACAAGAATTATCATTTGAAGAATCACTAGAAAATCTAGAAACAATTGTTAAAAAATTAGAAACAGGAGAAGTTCCACTAGATGAAGCAATAGAAGAATTTAATAAGGCAATGACTCTTGCAAAAAAGTGTGATGATAAATTAAAACATGCAGAAGAGTCTATCTCAAAACTAGTAAAAGACAATGGAGAAATTGTAGATTTTCAAATTGAAGAATAAAAGCGACTTCATTAATAGTCGCTTTTTTCATTATCATAAATTTGTCTTAATAAAAGTAAATTTGCAAGTTGAAACTCTTCATCATCATCAAGAGGAATATATAAAGTTGTATCATCATGAGAACGTTTACGTATCATAATATCATCATGATCTGCAATATTAGCAAGATAAATATAAGAATTCTCATCATCTTGAACCTCATTTAATATAGCATACTCTTTATCATTAATTGTTATAATTTCAAACTCTCCCATTACTTATTCCCTCCAAATGTTAAAGTATCATCATCCTGCTGTGTACTTTCATGCTCTTGAGTCATTTTTCTTAACTCTTCTTGTTTATTAGAAATTTCTGATTCTAAAAGGACTCTCTCTCTCATAGCCTCACGAAATTCTTGAGAATCCTGATAATTATGAGAAGATAAGTAATTATCCCAATTATTGACAGAAGTATGAGAAAGAACGCGTGCAGATTGATTATCACCTAAATTACTATCTAAAAGATATAAAGCAACATCAAAATCATCCATCTCTTCCATTCTACGGGCAATATCTCCATAATCATAAAAATAATTCTGATTATCATTAGTACGATGAGTTTCAGGATTAATTACATTAGCCTGAAAATCTCCCAACATTTGATTTAAAACCATGGTATCAGAGATAGATTGATGAACATGATTTCCTATTCCAATTAAACCACTAACAGCAATCGTTGTTGCAACACAAACTGCCGCAAGAGAGGCTCTATATTGATTATAAGAAACCTTCTTTTTTTTATGTTCTCTTCTTACTGCATCACCATGTAGTGATTGATCACGGTATCTAGAATAAGACTCTCTTCTATTATTGTCTGTATCATATTTCATAACAACACCTCTATTATAAATATATATAGAAAAGGTAAGAAAGTCAAAAGAAATAAGAAAAAAAGTGTCAAACCAAGTATAGAAAAAGAAAAAGAGGAAAAACTAGAATTGAGGTGGTAAAATGAAAAAAACAATAACAATAATGATACTTCTCATATTATTTCCAATACATGTTCTAGCATACTCAGATAAAATATTAATTGGAGGAAATCCAATAGGAATTGAAGTTCATTCAAAAGGAGTTTATGTTGTTGGATATGAAAAAGTAAATAATAAAAACATAGCAAAAGACTCCGGATTAAAAATAGGAGATAGAATCACACAAATTGACAATAATGAACTTCATTCTATTCAAGAGTTATTAAAAACAGTGACAGAAATAAAAGATTATAATCTAACAATTGATAGAAAAGGAAAAGAAATAAAAATAAAATATAAACCAGAAAAAGAGAATAATACGATTAAATTAGGTTTTTTTGGAAAAGATCAAATCTTTGGAGTTGGAACATTATCATATATTGATCCTGAAACAAAAATTTTTGCATCCCTTGGTCATGAAATAACAGAAAGTTCAAATTTGGAAAAATTTTCTTTAGAAAATGGATATATTTATGATGCAGATATTAATTATATTAATAAAAGTAGAAATGGTAATATTGGAGAAATCCATGCAGACGTAAACAATTCCATTATTGGAAATATCCAAAAAAATGAAAATAACGGAATCTATGGAAAATATACAAGCAACTATCCCGATTTAGAAGAAATAGAGATAGCAACATCGGATGAAATAGAAGAAAAGAATGCCTATATAAGAACGAAAATTGATGAAGAAAAAATAAAAGATTATGAAATTAAAATCTTATCTGTAAATAAAGAGGAAGAAACAAAAAATATCTACTTTGAAATAACAGATAAAGAATTACTAGAAAAAACAGGAGGAATAGTTCAGGGAATGAGCGGTTCTCCAATCATTCAAAACAATAAAATCATAGGAATTGTAAACTATGTAGTAATAGAAGATTCTAAAAAAGGATATGGAATTTTAATAGAAAAAATGTTAAAAGAAGGAGACCAATTACTAGAAGATTAAAAAAATAATTTCATTTTTAATCATTCAATGATACAATATTACTATAGAAAATAAAGAGGGTAGTAATATGTATATTGATTTAATTGTATTAATAGTATTAATAATTGTAGTTTTAATGTTTTTTAAAAGATTTTCATCTTTTGTCTTTTTAATGGCAATTATAGATATTTTTTTAAGAATATTAGCATTTATTAAAAACAATATTGGTCTAAGAGATGTAGCCCAAGTAATAGGAAAATATTTACCAGAGAGTATGTTTGATATTATTGAAAAATATACAGGCTCTATTCCCATACTATGTATCATATTAAAATGGTGCTTTGTAGGAATAATGTCATTTTTCCTAGGATATATTATTAAAATATTTATTCATAAAAAGAAAATATAAAGCGACAAAATAGTCGCTTTTTTATTGGTATAGTAATTGTGGTGAAGAAAATGAAAATATATGCAGAAAGTATTTTTCTATTAAATTTTTTATTAGATTATATGATTTTATATGGAACAAAAAGAATCCTAAAAATATCTTGTGGAAAGAAAAGACTTCTTTTAGGAGCAATAACGGGATCCTTAACAACAATATTTTTATTTATAAAAGTATCAAACATAACACTATTTATCCTAAAAATAGGAATAAGTATCTTAATGATTATAACTAGTTTTGGTGTAAAAAACATAAAACAAAATCTTCTATATTTTTATATGATTAGTATATCAATTGGAGGCATCATTTATTTATTAAATATTAAAACATCATTTTATATTAATTGTCTAATACTAGTAGTACTAACACCTATGATTATAAGATTTATGAAAAAAAGAATCATGGAATATCATCTAAACAATAAAGAAAAATATAAAGTAAATATTACATTAAAGAAGAAAACTTATCAGTTAGATGGATATATTGATACAGGAAACCATTTAAAATCTCCAATAAGTAAAAAATCAGTAATTCTAGTAAATTTAGAGATACCAGAAGAAAAAGTAATCTATATTCCATTTAAAGCATTAAATACAGAAGGAGTAATTCCATGTATGAAGCCAGAAAAAGTAGTAATCAACGAAAAAGAAATAAAAAATTATTTAATAGGGTTTTCAAAAGATAAGATTAATTTAGCAGGATGTAATTGTATATTACCAAATCAAATAAGGGAGGAATTATGAAAAAAATAATTGAATTATTGAAAAAAATATTTATAAAAGTAGAAAATATTTTTTATGTAGGAGCAGCAGATTTATTACCAGAACCATTATCTTTAGAAGAAGAGGAGTACTATCTACAAAAAAAAGAAGAAGGGAGCAATCAAGCAAAAGATATATTAATTGAACACAACCTAAGATTAGTCGTATTTCTTGCTAAGAAATATGAAAACACAGGAGTAGATTTAGAAGACTTAGTAAGTATTGGAAGTATCGGTTTAATAAAAGGAATTAATACATTTCAAAGAAATAAAAATATTAAACTAGCAACCTATATTTCTAGATGCATTGATAATGAAATATTAATGTTTTTGAGAAAAAATAAGAAGAATAAAGTAGAAGTAAGTATTGATCAAGCCTTATCTCATGATGGAGAAGGAAATGAACTTCATCTGGAAGATATTATAGGAACAGAAAAAGATAGTATTACCAAAAGTATAGAAGAAAAGAATGATAAGAAAATTATGATAGAAGAAATAACAAATTTAAAACCAAGAGATAGAGATATTATGGTATTACGATATGGATTATTTGGAAATGAAGAATATACACAAAAAGAGGTTGCTGAAAAATTAGGAATATCACAAAGCTATATTTCAAGAATAGAAAAGAAAGTAATAAAAAAATTAAAACTCCTTGTTAATACATAATAAATTATGTTATATTGTGATAGGAGGGTAGAGGAAATGGCAAAGTTATATTTTAGATATGGAGCAATGAATTGCGGAAAGACCGCACTTTTACTACAAACAGTACATAATTATGAAGCAAGACAATTGAATGTTTTAGTATTAAAACCTAAAGCAGATACAAAAGGAGATAAAAAATTAGTATCTCGTATCGGTTTAGAAAGAGAAGCAGATCACTTAGTGGCAGAAGATGAAGATTTATATGAATACTTAACATTACACGATGAAGGAATTAGCTGTATCTTTGTAGATGAGGCTCAATTTTTAAAAAGAAAGCAAGTAGATGATTTATTACATATTGTAATAAAAGATAATATTCCAGTTATTTGTTATGGACTAAGAACAGATTTTCATTCCAATGGATTTGAGGGAAGTACCAGATTATTAGAAATAGCACACAGTATTGAAGAGATGAAAACTATCTGTAAATGTGGGGCAAAAGCAATCTTTAATGTTAGATATGCAGATGGAGAAATAACTTTTGATGGAGATCAAATAGCAATAGATGGAGAGAAAAAAATTACATATGATTCTTTTTGTCCAAAATGTTATTTTCAAGCCAAACAACATTATGAACAGAAAAAAGAAAAAGAAAAAATATTGGTTAAGAAATAATGGATAAGAGAAAACAAATAATTGATAAAAAATTAGAAGAACTTTCCAAATCAAAATTTAGAAGTTCTTTTCATTTAAGAAAATATATGATAAAAACAATAGATGAAAAAGGATTCCATAAAATACAAAAAGATGCCTATGAAATTATTACAAAGAAAATAAAAGATGCCTATCCAATAAATGATGGTAAGCAAACACCAACAAAAAATCATCCGGTTTTCCTAGCACAACATGCCACTGCATGTTGTTGTAGAGGATGCCTAGAAAAATGGCATCATATCCAAAAAGGAAAAAAACTCACAGAGAATGAAATGAATTATATCGTAAGTATAATAATGGAATGGATAATAAGAGAATATAAAAAAGGAAAGCAAGAAGAATAAAATCTTCTTGCTTATTTTTTTGAAAAATAAACATCATCTATAACTGTTACGTGGTAAGAAGAAAGATTAGACAACACATCAGAAGGAATTAAGCAAATATAAGTAATTTGTTCTAAATATTCTCTCTTCTCAATAACAGAATGAGATAGTAAAAATAAAATATTTTTTTCTTCCTCATAAGAAAAAGTAATAGAAATCTTAAATCCTTTTACAAGATCCACAAAATTAGAAATTTTTAAAGTCTCAACAACAGATTTTGTATAAGCACGAACCAAACCGCCAGCGCCAAGAAGAGTTCCCCCAAAATAGCGAACAACAACCGCTAAAACATGATTTAAATCTTCTTTTTGTAAAACATTTAAAATAGGCATACCTGCTGTTCCACCAGGTTCTCCATCATCACTGGAATGAAAAACAGAATCATAAATATATGCGTAACAATAATGACTTGCCTTAGGATGTTTTTTCTTAATATTATCTAAGTAGAAAGAAATATCAGAAGAAGAAATAGGAATTAAATAACAAATAAAACGAGAATTTTTAATAACAATTTCCGAATATGTCTCCTTCATTATACTCCTCATACACATCACCGATTCCATTATAATATATTTTTTTTTGAAAGAAAACAAAAGAATATTATTTCAACTTATCAAATAGAGTGATATAATAAGAATATAAAGGAGAAGAGTAAAATGTTTAAAAAATCAAGAGATAAAGAAATAGACATAACCAGTCTAAATAGTATTTTAAATACCGGAAAAAAATTAATAAACTTAGGTTACATCATGGCAATAGTATGTTTAATATTATTGGGAACATATGTAATAAAAGAGTGGAAGATTCTTAATTTTTTAAAACAAATAATAATTATTATCTCACCATTGTTTATAGGTTTTTTAATTGCATGGTTATTTGACCCATTAGTAAATAAATTCCAAAAGAAAAAAATACCAAGATTATTTGGATGTATAATAGCATACATATTAATTATTGGAGTGTTATTAATCGTATGTTACTTATTTATCCCATCATTAATAACACAAGTACAAGATTTTGTGAATGCAGCACCAGGAATATTTGATGAATTAACAAATTTTTCCATTAATTTTATAAAAAGATTTGATGCAAATGGATTAATTGATTTAAAGGATTTAAAAGCAAACATAACAAATTTTGTAACAGATTATGGATTAACTTTTGCATCTGACTTACCAAAATATGTCTTTTCAATAGGAAAAGCAATAGTAAATGGAGGTCTTAATTTCATCTTAGGATTAATGGTAGGCTTCTATATATTATTTGATTATAATAAAATAAATGAATATATAAAAAATATGATTCCAAAAGACTGGCAAGAAAGTTATGACGAACTAACAAAAAGAATTAACACATCATTAAGAGGATATGTACAAGGAGTATTATTAATCATGTTATTAGTATTTTTAACACAATGCATTGGTCTAACACTTGCAGGAATGGAAGCACCAATTATCTTCGCATTATTCTGTGCCGTAACAGATATTATTCCATATTTTGGGCCATATATTGGAGGAATTCCAGCAGTTATCGTTGGATTCACAATCTCCCCAATAACAGGAATTTGTGTATTAATATCAATATTAATCGTACAATTATTAGAAAACAATTTCTATCAACCATTAAT
>CAMOQR010000035.1 GCA_946623125.1 uncultured Caryophanales bacterium
GAAAATAATTCCTGACTCACTTTTTATTTTTGCGAACTATTTGGGGTTCACTTCATTTTAATCATTCTTTTTTTTGATTTTATGAGTATTCATCTCTATCTTTTTAATTTTCGGTTTTTCTTGTTTTCCATTGCTTTCTTTTTTTATTTGTTCTGATGCGGCATATGTTACAATTGCTGCGGCTAAAAATCCTAAAAAGTTTGGTACCATGATAATCCTCCTTATTTTTTTTAGTATATCATATTTTGTAGTTTTTTTTTATACGGTATGTTATAATATTTATGTATAGGAGGAAATATGAAAAAAAGAATCATTATGGTATTGGTTTTGCCAATTCTATTATTAGGGTTATGTGCATGTGGAAACAAAGTGAAACCTGCCAAAAAAGTTACTACTAAAAAGATTGAATTAGTTGATGAAAAGAAAGGCTTTAGAACCGTTTTTACTTATGATAAGAATCTTGCATTTTCAGATGTTGATGTTGATACAGAGTCTGGTGCTTCTACTCAAATTGAATTTGATAATGTTGACTTAGATTTAGATTTTGAAATGTATTATACTCAAATGAGTAAAGAATCATATGATAGTACTAAAGATAATCGTACAGGTAAAAAATATTATAAGGAATATGTTTTTGGAGATTATGAGGCATATATCTATGGCGATTATTCTAGTGGTGTATATATGAATATACTATTACAAGAAAATAAAGATACAAAAATGGTTGATGTTTTGTTTGTTTCTATTGATCGTATGGATTCTGATGAAAATGTGGTTGTTGCTGATGTATTAGACGAAAAAGAACTTCAAGATTTCTTTGGTTCTATTTCATTCAAAGCAAATAATAATTAAAAAAATACTCTACTTTGTTAGAGTATTTTTTATATGTAATGAACCTTTGATGGATTATATCGATCTTCTTGTGTTTTTTGTTTTAGAGGATATCCTATTGGTATAATAGTAAATGCACGTAAATTAGTGGGAAGTGATAATATTTCTTCTACTTTTTGCATTCTTTCTTCAACTGGGGCTACTCCAATCATTACTCCACCAAGCCCTAATCCATCTGCTTCTAGTAAAATATTTTCTGTTGCAATGGCACAATCAATTTCTTTATACTCATTGGCTGGTGTTTCTTTTTGGTAACATATTACAATTGCCATGGGAGCGTTTTTTACACACATTGAATATGGAGTTGCCTTAGAAAGTTTTAATAAAATATCTTTATCTTCTATTACATAGAATTCCCAGGGTTGTTGATTCATTGCAGATGGAGATTGCATGGCTGCTCTTAGTAATTTTTCTAGTTTTTCCTTTTCTACTTTAGTTTCTTCAAATTTTCTAACACTTACTCTATGAAATATTTCTTTCATTTTTTCATCACCTTTTTTATTGTATCATATTTACTTTTCCTTTATAATAATATTGGAGTGATTTATATGAAAAAAAGAATACTAATACTATTTCTTCTTGCTTTTTTTATTACCGGTTGTGATTTTAATTCTGTTTCTAAAAAAGCGGAATCTTTACCTAAAAAGGAGCAGAAAACCGAAGAAAAAATTGAGACTACTTATTTTGATACCAATACTACACCTATTGCTTTTTATGATCTTCAAGGGAATACATTAAAAAGAATTCATACAATTTCTAAAAAATTAGTTGTGGAACAGGATGTGGGATTATTCCAAGTATTTCCTTCTCAAGAAGAAAATATTTCTTTATCCTCATCTTTTGGACAAGAATTTTTCAATCAATGGTCTACTTATAATAATAATAATTCTTTAAAAATAGGATTTTCTATTTCTTTTACAAAATCTGATGGAGAAAATGTTTATTATAATATTTTGGATCCGTCTCATACTTTTGATCAGTGGGAATATTTAATGAATTATTTATATGATGATTACGCTAATCTGGGAAAAGGATTTTATTCTCATATAGAAATGGATCAATTCAATGATAATACTTTATTTACTGCCTTTAAGATGCAAAGTAGTTATCAGTGTGACCAAATCGCATCAAGTATTAAATTAACGGTATTTACTTATGATACTGAGGATGATTTTGATGAAAATGGTGTTTATCGTGGTAATAGTTATGATACTTTAACAATTTGTGTAAATGATTATCCTTGTGAATAAAAAAGATAGAATCTATCTTTTTTTTGTGACTTCATCCATTATAATTTCATTACTGAATGAGTACACTCTATTTGTTTTATATTTCATTTTTATAAGAGTATTCCCTATTCTATAAAAATCATAATCTGCTAATTCTATTCTTTTATCTTCCTCTACCATTTCTTCTATTACTTTATGAACTGGCTCTTCTATTTTTCCGATATATGGTGCCCTCTTTTCAATATTAAAATTCATATCATAGATGCATACCTGGTTTGCAAAATCAATAATTAAGGTGATTGGGTTTCCATCTTCATCAGTATAAGGGATTATATTAAAAGCATGATTTTCTGATGTGCCACTTTGAAAGATATTCCCAATCATCATATAAGAACTAATATCAAATAATTCAAGGATATTTTGAGCAAGTAAGGCATATTCTGTACACATTGCACTTCCTGTTCCTTTTATCCAGCTAAATTCATGTTCTTGTTTTAAATCCAGTGGAGAAGTATTTTTATCTATTATCGATTTATAAATATCTTCTCTTTCTTTTTGTTTGATTAAACCAAAATATTGATTCATAAATTTCAGAACATGAAGAAAAAAATCAAAATCATCTACTATTTCTTGTTTTGAAATATAATGACAGAAATCATATAGATATTCATCTGTTTTTAAAAAGTAGTATGCGCCATTATCACTTATATGTCCGGATGGATAATAATAAAATCCATATACCATTTTTGTTCCTTTGGGAATAAACCCTTCATATAAGTATTCTTGTTTAATGGTGTCTTCTTTTTCTATTATTTTTTCTATTTGTTCTGTTTCTATAATATATCCAATTGTTTCTTTTTTGGTATCTTTTTCTAGGCAATTTATTTTCTTAGATATTATTCTATCTTGTTCTTCTTCCCTTAAATCTTTTATTTCTTTATATAATCCCATTTCTGTCATTCCTTTTTTTCTCCTTATTATATTCCTTTTTTTAAGAAAAAGATAGATTAAAAAAAATTGTAGAAATCTACAATTTTTTATACAGCGGTATATCCTCCATCAATTGGTAAAATGACACCAGTTACATAACTTGCTTCATCGCTTGCTAAAAAGATTGCTCCGGCATTTAGTTCTCCTTCATGTCCGTATCTTCCTACAGGCACTGTTCCTTTCATATATGCGGTAAACTCATCTGTAATTAGTGTTTCATGTGTTAATTCTGTATCAAAATATCCTGGACATATTGCATTTACCGTAATTCCTTCTTTTGCAAGTTCTGATGCTGCTGCTCTTGTAAAGTTAATTACTCCTCCTTTTGATGTATGATATGCAATTGTTCCCATTGCCATGTTTCCAACCATTCCATACATTGATGCAATATTAATAATTCTACCATAATGATTCTTCTTCATAATTTTACCAAATTCACGTGTTACATAGAAAACAGAATCCATATCTGTTGAAATTGTAAAATCCCATTCTTCATCTGTCATATCAAGTACTCCGGCATTTTTGGCACTTCCTGCACAATTTACTAAAATATCTACTTTTCCATATGTTTCTTCTGCTTTTTGTGCAGCCTCTTTTATATCCTCAACATTTGTAACATCACATTTTATAGGTAATACTTTTACCCCTTTTGCTTCTAATTCTGTTTTTAATTCTTCTAATCGTTCTACTCTTCTTGCCAATAAAACTAAGTCTGCTCCTTGTTCTGCAAATGCTTTTGACATTTGTTTTCCAAGTCCACTACTTGCTCCTGTAATAACAGCAACTCTTCCTTTTAAATTAAACATTTTATTCAACTCCTTACTATATCATTATAACATACTATAATTCTTTCTTGCATTTCTTTTACATATCTTTACAAGTAATAAAAAAACTATTAGTTTCCTAATAGTTTTCTACTAATTTAGCCATTACTAATAAATTATATCTGTAATATTTTTCATAATAGTTTGGATCCATAGAACATGTTTGTAATATTAAGATTTTATCTGTTGATGATACGGATACTCCTGTATCATATTCTGAATTTGATTTATATTTTTCTATTGTTTCTGCCCATTTATCATCTCTATAATTAATATTATAGAAATATTCTAGGCCCTCACTATATTCATCTTCGGCAACTGATACATATACAGAGAATATTTCATATATATAAGTTGTACCATTATAATTAATTGTAATATATTTATTATTTTCATAAAATGATGGATTATTATGATAATTCTGTAATGCTTGGAATGGTCCATTTCCCATTGTTGTACTATGAGCATATATAATTGTTTTTCTTGTAGTAAAGTCTGTTCTAAAGTCTGTATAGGGTACTCCTATTCCATCATAGTTTCCGTATATATTATGGTTTAAATAAAAGTTTTCTCCTGTTGTATCTGTCATTAATGGACTATTTAATATATTTCCTATTATAATTCTGTTTCCAGATGGCTCTTCATTTGAAATATTGTATGATATTTCTTTTGTTGGTTGTTCTTCTATTATTTCTTCTTGTTTTGTATGTTCAATGTTTTGTATTGTTTTTTCTACTTCTATTACCGATGGTTTTGTATATATTTTATTAATATCTTGTTCTATTGTTATTTTGTGAAATATGTTATATGCACTTGCATAACTACTAGTAATTACCAGAACGCCTAGTAAACCTATTAGGATACTATTCATTATCCTTTTCATAACCTAACCCCCATTAGTAGACATATTATACCACAAATGTTCGATTTTGTCAATTTTTCCTATATATACAAACAAAAAAAGAGTTATTGAAAACTCTTTTGAACTTTTGATAATTTTTTTTGAGAATATACTTTATCTTTCTTTATATCTGCTGCTGACATGATTGTTGTTTTTGCATAGTTTATTGCTTTCTCATATGTTTTGTATTCTGTCTTATCTGTTAAGGTTGCATTTTGTACTTCATAAATATAGTTTATTGTATTCCATATATTTTCTGAATTGATTGGAACTTCATAGTTATCTAATCCTACTCTAACAGTGTATGGTATATTTCCATCTGCTTGAGAGTGATATCTTGGCGTTATTGAAATTTGTGCGTAATCATCTGTTGTTAAACCTAGTTCTGCTGCTATCACTGATTTTACAGATTCCATCATGATTTCAATTGAAATATTTTTTCCATTAGAATGAACCCATTTACTACAATATTTTTGTAAGTGGTTTAATTTTTGATAAGCCATTTGTTTTTCTGATTCTTCTTCTTTTGATTTTGCTTTTGTTTTTGTCCTTTTTGCTAATTCTTCTACTTCTTCTACTGACAATTCCAATACTTTATCATATTCTGATTCATCAATCATTCTATAAACATTATAATTTTCAAAATCAACTTTATTAATTATTTTTATTATTTTTAAATATTTTGAAAGCATATCTGCAGCCTCTACATAAGATGCCTTTTCTGAAAACATACACTCATTATTTTCAATTAATTCATCTAACAAGGTATCTTTAGATATTTCTTCTTGTTCTAGTAATTCTTTTATACTATATTTTTTAATCCCATTTGTTCTTGCACATCCTGTGTTAATAGATATTGTTCCGGCAAGTATGATAGGTAATAGTCTATTAATACGAAGCCCTTTTATTATTTTCATTTTAAACTTTACCTCTCCTTCATAAAGTTTTTTTATTATACCACTACACTTTTATAATGTCAATTTATTGCAAATTAGCCTTTTTTCGAATTAGATATTTTCTTTGATCTGTTTCTGGTATATCAGGTCTTGTTCTTTTAAACGAAACGGTTTGAATTTTTCCGTTTATGATTTCAAAGCCGTTTTTTCTAGCAATTCCTTCGGACATACTATTTTCTAGGTTGGTTCTCATATAGATATCGTATTGCTCTCCATATTTTGAAATAATATATTTCATTAGTTTCGTTGCATATCCCCTATTTCTTGAATTTCTTCTAACTACTATATCTGATAAATAAATTGATTTTTCTATATCCAGTTCTAATT
This sequence comes from uncultured Caryophanales bacterium, assembly GCA_946623125.1. GTDB lineage: Bacteria > Bacillota_I > Bacilli_A > RF39 > UBA660 > UBA3789. Next base: position 6,119 of record CAMOQR010000035.1, read on the forward strand.
CATCCCATTTTTTGTATTTTTCTTTTATGGTGATTAATCCACATATTTCATCTTTTATATAGATTCCATACATTTGTCCATTCTCAATAAAATCTATAAATTCTTGAATATAATCTTCTTCCTCCCAAGCCTCATAAAAAGGTTCACGCTCAAACATTTGAAACACTTTCTTAAAATCTTCATAATCTTTACTGTTTAATTTTCTTATATCTTCCATTATTTACATATCCTCTCTATTATTTTTTTATAAATATCTACACTTTCATTGATTGATTTTTTTAAAACATATTCGTTTTTTTCATGTGCCGTTACTGGCCCTGGCCCTATCACTAAACAATTATTTGATAGAAAACTTGCCTCACTTACTCCAAAGAATGGTTTTCTCATTTTTTTGGCTATTTTTTCATAATCTTCTATAATTTTGTCATCATTATAAAAGGGATTAATCTCATTTAATATTTTTGCTTCTACTTTTGGATATTTTTTTGTTAGTTTTTCTATGTATTTTTTAATGTATGAAATATCTTCTTTCTTTTTGGTAATTCGAAAACCTAATAATACTTTTGTATAATCTGATGTTGTACCAATCGTTGTTCCTCCCTGAATCGTTCCAATGTTTATTGTGTTATATGGTACATCAAAGATATCCCATTGTTCTTTTTTGAATTTTTTATCTAACTTTAAAACTTCGTTTAAGAAAAAAACCGCATTTTCATTACTACTTTCTCCTGGTATTGGTTTACTAGAGTGAACTGAGGTTCCTCTAAATATGAGTTCATATTCTAGCAATCCTTTTGATCCAATACATGGAATATTATCTGTTGGTTCTCCCACGATTGTGTATTCTCCAAAATCTATTTGTTTCTCTAGAAGTTCTTTTATTCCTGCAAAACCTGTTTCTTCATCATAAGTAAAACATAATCTAATTCCTCTTTTTAATGATTTTAAATCTGTTTGTTTTAATGCATATAGGAATGCAGCAATACCTCCTTTCATATCAGAGGTACCTCTTCCTATATATCTGTCTTTTTCTATGGTAAGTTTAAAAGGATTATAATCCCAGTCGTCTGATGCTTTAACAACATCTGTATGTCCTACAAATGATAAAGTTGGATTTGTTCCTATACTCATAACTAAACATTTTGACTTATATTCTGTTTTAAAACCTAAATCTTTTAAATATTTTTCTAAATAATCTATTATTTTTTTATTTTCCAAATCATCAACTGTATTTATCTCAATTAATTCTTTTAATATTTTCTCTATTTCCATCATTGTCTCCTCTTTTCTATATAACAAAAAATGCTATACAAGTAGTCCTTGTATAGCATAGTCTTTTTTATTTATACGCTAAGTACAAGCACTACAAATAGCACTTGTACCTACGAACGTTTAATGTCGTATTAACAAGTGCAGACTATTATGATGATGGATTTTATTGATTATTATTTTATATAACATCATAATCTCTCCCTTTCAATTTCGTTTATTGTATCATAAATCAATTTATGTGTCAAATTTTTTATTTTTCATTATTTACATTTTTTTTATTTTCCTTTATAATTTAATTAGAATAGAGGTGTTTTATGAATAGATTAGTTTTTTGTTTTTTTATTCTTCTGGGATTTTGCTTTTTTCCTTTTTCTGTTGTAGCAGAAGAATGTAAGAATCCAATTGCGATTGAATCTATTTCTTTAATTGATTATTCAGGAGAAATAGTAGAAAGAGATAATGCTAGTATTGATAAGCAAACAATTACTTTAAATTTAAATGTTTTTGATAAAGGAGATACTGCTATTTATAAAATTATATTAAATAATACCAATGATGAAGATTACTCCTTATCAAACGATAAAATGACATATCGAACTGATTATCTTGATTATCAATTTTATTTTGATAATGATTCTCTTGTGATTCCTGCAAAAAAGAAAAGAGAATTATTTTTGAAAGTTACTTATCAAAATATTCCAACTACTACTCAATTTCAAAATAATGGTAGAATTCTTACAGATGAAAAAATTTCTCTTCCATTATCTAGTAATTCTTTATCAAACCCAAAAACTGGTTTTTCTTTGTTTTTATTATTCCTAGGAGTCATCCTTGCGTCTTTATTTGTTTTTGGTTTCTTATTGTTATATCATACTTATTATGGTTCTTATTCTTTTATTCTTATTTTACTTTTTATTCCTCTTGTTGTTCAAGCAGCATGCTCATCTTCTGTTAATATTCAATCTAATATTATGATAGAAAACCCTAAGTATGCTTATACTAATAGGAATATAGAAAATTATCTTAATAATCAAATTAATGGAGAATATTATACAGATTATCAAGAGGCTTTAAATTATTTTGATGAAGATTATTATTTAAGACATTTACTTGATCAAGATAATAATATTATAAAATCTGAGGTTGGATTTATTTATAAAGGAAAGACTTATTATTTAAATGGTGGTAAGCCACAATATTTTGAGCAAAATAAAAAGATTTTAATTTCTGCTTTTGGTAGTAGTAATTGTTCTGATTTAAACACTAATTTCTTATGTTCTGATGATACTTATTCTGCAACAGTTGGAGATGATGGGTATGTTGAATTTGGGAATAATTACCAAACTTGTAGTGTTGATTCTTCTGGACTATCTCTTTGTATGACGTGGTAAAAAGATATGTATTTCATATCTTTTTTTCTTTTTTATAGACAATTTTTCAAATTCATATGATTTATTTCAAGTTTTTACGTATCTTCA
>CAMOQR010000036.1 GCA_946623125.1 uncultured Caryophanales bacterium
CATCCAAATAAAGAAGTATTAAATAATTTAAATGATTCGAAAATTTTTAGAACAGATCAAGATGGAAGTATTATGCTTAAAATTAATAATAATAAGTTAAAAATAGAGACATGTAGTCCATAGAAAGGAACATTAATATAATTTTTGACTTTTATTTAATACTGTGATATTATACTAGGCATTAAAAAAGGGGATGGCAATATGGTTGAATTACCTAGAAGAAGGCCAAGGATTAGCAGTGATAAGTTATTAATAAAAAAAGATTATAGTTATAGTGAAGTTGTAGTAAATAATATTGATGCAAATCAAATAAATGCAATAGTAATTAGTATAGATGATTTATCAGTCAGTATGGAGAAATTAATTGAATTGTTAGATAAATATAATGAAATTCAATTAAAATTTAAGGATTATGAAAGTGTCGTATTTATTGATAAAGTCTTAAATAACAAAATAATAAATAAGACCTTTTTGATGGACGATTCATTGAGAAAAGATAGAGAATATATTGATTTGACTGCTTTAAAGAATATTAATTTAACCATTCCTTTGAATTATTTGATGTGGGGAGTTAGATTCAATGATTCAATAGAAACATATTGTTTTCTTATAAGCAATCCTCAATCAAATTATCTTAATCCTACAAGTATTAATGGAAATGAGAAGCTATCTTATGATGATTATATTAGTATCCTTAGAAAAATTGAAGAATTATCAAAAATAAATCCTAAAAGTGATAAAGAAAAGGTTGCACTTATTTCTGATTATATACAAAGTCGAACACAATATATAGATGGATATGAATCTGTATCCTCAAAAGGGACTTTTATTACACCAGATTTTCCTGAATATAGTGACTATAGAAGGAAAAGTGGACTTGTTGAAACAGTAATAAATAATAATAACGGAGTATGTATGGGAATAGCTAATACATCGACCTTATTATTGAATAACCCTGAAATGGATGTAGAAGTCGAATCAGTATATGGATGCAGTCATGTTTGGAATAAAGTATTAATTGATGGGAAGTATTATTATTTTGATAACACATGGTCAATTACAAGAAACGAAAATATGAGTGAAGAAGGGTTAATAGCATTATCCTTCACAAGAAAATATTTATTATTTGGTCAAAAAACTTCTAATGCTATTGGGCATCATGATTCCCAATCAATATTTATTTATGATGGGGTTATCTCTGAAGAAGATGCAGATAATATTAATTATCAATCAAAATTTGTATACCAAAAAGGACCTATATACAGATCTCAAAAAAAATAAAAATATTTAGAAAGAATAATTTGCAAATTAATTATTCTTTTTTTGATGTAATTATTTTGCACGGATGTATAAACTTATGTCACCACATGGTGACTATAACCATATGATATATATTACATATGTATTAACTACATAGTACCAGTAGGTAAAAATAATAGGTATGGTCATCCAAATAAAGAAGTGTTAGATATTTTAGATAATTCAAAAATATATAGAACAGATATAGATGGTAGTATTACGTTTAAAATTAAAAGCAACAAATTAAAGGTTGAAACTTGTAGTCCATAAAAAAGTGACCACATTGTGGTCAAAATTAAGGAATGAATAAAATATGAATTATTATCTGTAAACAAGATAATAAATATGTAATCAAATACTGCTCTGATAATAGAATAATAGCCAGAGAATATGAAATTGTATAAAAATCATTAATTTTATGTATTTGCTGAAAAAAATAAGGATATATTTTTAGGTGAAATAGTATGATATAATAACATTAGGTTGTGAATGTATGATTAAATATAATGCGGTTCAAAAAAAATATTTATATAAAAGAGAAGATATAGATAAAATAATAGAACATATTCAAAATGGTAATTTTTATAATGAAGATAATTGTACACAAGAAAAAATTATGTCTTTAGCCAAAATGATTGATGATTTTATGAATCGCATAAAAATAATATCAGAAAATGTAGTATTAGAAAGAAATGAAACGGAAGAAGAAGCAAGAAAATATTTTGGGGATGAATTTATCTCAAAGTTTGATCAACTTCTAACCTCACTAGATAACCAAGAAACAGTTGTCGCAATACATGGTACATCCACAGAATTGTGTCCTAATATATGTGAAGAAGGATTAGAATATCGTACTCCGAGCCTAAGTAGTACCGCAGTTCAACAAAAAATGAATTGGGGTCAAAAAGAAATGCATTATGAAGATTATGAAGGACTTTTAAATTGGAAACATAAACAATATAAAGGATTAGTCATTCTAGCAATTCCTTATGAATGCTTTTATAAAGAAGGATTATGGAATCATTTTCAAGATTCTAGGGCAAGTGCCTATGGAGTTGCAGATTACAAAATAGATCCTGACTTTATCGTAGGATATATTGATGTTACAAATAAAAATATTGTATTAAATCCAAAATATACGAGACAACATCATTATACTGATTATGTTGAAGATAATGAATTATTTAGAAAACAAGATAATATGGATAATGAAAGTCTTAAACAAGCAATGAGAAAAAGAACTATTCAACCAAATGCAGAAATACATTCAAATGAATCATCCCAAAGTGAAGAAAAAGAATTTGACATGTCTAGAACGCCATACATAATAGAGGAATTAATAGGAGAGTTTAATTCTATAAAACTAGGATTTCCTGATGGGATGTCTGAAAGTAGATATAATGATTTCTTAGAACAATTATCATATGGCTTTAATGAAGTTTTAAAAAATATTTCATTATTAAAAACAGAAGAACAAGTAAAAGAAGAAAGAAAAGAAAGATTATCAATGTTTAATGAACATGTTGAAGAAAATAATCAATCAGAACAATCAGATTTTACAGATATCGAATGGGATGATAATATTGATTGGGAAGATACGACTTTTCAAGAAACTCATAAAGAAATACATCACTAAATTATAGACAGAAAATCTTTAAAAAGATGGACTTTTTACTAAAATTTGGATACAATCAAATAAAGGAAGTGAAGGGCTATGGTAAAAGCATCAGATTTATATGAATATCAAATGACGGATTTAACCCATTCATTTCAAGAAGCATGTTCTGATAAAGATTTTAAAAATTATGTATATAGTCTTGATATAAAAGATGAAATATTAATGAACTATACCTCAAGTCTAAAAGATACGTATGAGGAATTTTTAAATTGTAAAAATTGTAAATCTTTGTCAGATTGTAAAAACAAATTAGAAGGATATGTATATACTCCTAAAAAAGGAAAAAATATCATTACTTTTTCGTATGATGCATGTCCAAAAAAACAAAAAGAAATGCAAGAAAATGCTTATAAAAATAATATTGAGTTATTTGAAATAAGTAAAGATATAAAAGATGCTGATGTAAAAAAAATATATAAAGACGATCAAATAAGAACTCCAATTATTAAATATTTTAAAGAATTTACAACAAAATATCAAAAAGGAGAAAATCCAAAAGGAATCTATCTTTATGGTTCTTTTGGCGCTGGAAAAACATATTTAATTGCAGCCTTATTTAATGAAATGGCAAAAGTTGGGATTAAAAGTATTATTATTTATTATCCTGAATTTTTGAGAAGACTAAAAGCATCATTTCAAACAAATTATAATGAACAATTTGAACATATTAAAAGAATACCACTATTATTACTAGATGATATAGGTGCTGAGAATGTAACAGCCTGGTCAAGAGATGAAGTATTAGGACCAATTCTTCAATATAGAATGGAGAATCACTTACCAACGTTTTTTACTTCAAATTTAACATTAGAAGACCTTGAGACATCTCTTTCCATTACAACCTCAGGTGTTGATAAAGTGAAAGCAAGACGAATCATAGAAAGAATAAAACAACTAACCATTTATCAAGAACTGATTAGTAAGAATAGGAGGATGGAAAAATGAACATTGAAAAAGCATTTACAAATTACCTAAAAGGTACAGGACCAAAACCAAAAGAAAATGAAATCATGAATTGTACAGAAATGGGTAATTGTGATGTTGTAATCAGTGTTCTTTTTAAATTAGTAAATGAAGAAATCAATACGATGGATGATACTAAAACACTAGATCGATGTGTTGAAGTTTTAAAAACAATAGGAACTATTTTGAATAATCAATGTGAATTTAATCGAAAAAAAATTGCAAGAAAAATATATAAATTAGATGAAAAATTAGATAGAGTACTAGAAGAGGGACACAAAAAATTTATAAATATTAATAAAATTAAAAGTGAATTTAATAAAGTTAGAAGACAATTAGATATTCTATTAGAGGTAAATGAAGAAAAAGATAGTAAGCAATATGATTTTATGCATTTCTTAATAGAAGAAACAAAAAATATAACTTATCTAGAGTATGCTCTAAAAAAAATGCCCGCTCTTGCCAATGTAAAAGATAAAGATGAAGTACCATTATTTCGAAATTTATTATCCAGTTATTTAGATAGTGTCATGTTATTAAAAGAAGAAGATATATTGTATTATAAAAATCTTATTACATTACTACTATCTCAAAAAAGTTTTAAACTTTCAGATGCAGAAAAGAGAAAATGTTTAGAAGATATTCATAAATTAATTAATAAATTAAGTTATAACAAAAAAAGTATCAAAAAGAATCAACAAAAACTAGATCATATTTCTAATATAACAAACATCATAAAAGGAATGGAAGATAGTGAGAAAAGCATTACAGATATTGCGGCAAAATATAATATTGAAATATTTTTTAATCCAACTCATTTAGAACAGTTAAGTCTTGTAAAAACACCAAAAGAAGGTAATTTTGCAAATAGAAGAGTAGTAGATGAATATGTGCTTTCCATAGATGGAAAAGATGCAATTGAAATTGATGATGCTCTATCATGTATAAAACTACCAAACGGAAATTATCGTCTAGGTGTCCATATAGCATCTGTGCTATCTTATTTTCCGTATGAATCAGAGATTGTGCAGGAGGCCATAAAAAGAAATCAATCAATCTATTTACCATATAAATATCAAAAAAAGGAGAATGACTTTAGTAGAACAATCCCAATCTTTCCTTATGAATTTTCAGCAAATAAAGCTTCATTGAAAGAGGGAGAATATCGACTAGCAAGAAGTTATTTTTTTGAAATAGATTCAGAAGGAAATATAGTAAAAGAAGATTTTGCAAAGACAATTATTAAAAATCAAAAACAATTAAGTTATGACGAAGTAAACCAAATTATAGAAAAAGGTTGTAGTGATAAAACATTAGAAGAAACGATTCAAAATTTAAAACAAGTAACATCCCATCTAGATAAAAAAACAACTGTAACAGAGTTATATGACAAATTAAAAGAATTTAGTGAGGATTATTCTGAACTAAGAGTATCAAAAGTAGGATCTGAAAATATTGTTTACCAGTCTATGTTATTAACAGGAAATAGAGTAGCCTCCTTTTTCGCAAAAAATAATTATCCATGCTTATATAGAATTCACGAAGTAAATGAAGAAACCAATAAAAAACTACAAGCCATGATTAATGAATTAAACAAAACTTATAGCATCCAACAATTCAAAAATCTATACCAAGTAATAGAAGGAATATATCCAAAAGGTTGGTATGGTGTAGATGGAAGACATGTTGGGTTAGGCCTTGATCATTATTGCCACTGTACATCTGTATTAAGAAGAGCAGCAGACATTGTTGTGGAACATGCATTAGAAGAATGCTATGACAAAGAACCAACAGAAGAGAAATTAAAAAAATTACAAGATGAAATTGCATCAAAAGCAATAGAAATAAATGCTAAACAGTCTCCAATTGACTTCTTTGTAAAAGAATATCAAAAGAAATATCATCATTGATGATATTTTTTTTGACAAAAAATAATAACATCAGTATAATAAGTAATTCAACGAGGAGGGAGTGGATGAAAATGCAAAAATTTACAGACAAACAAAAGGGAATTCTTTATCTATCCCTCATATTTATGATGATATCAACAGGAATGCAATTAGATGATTTTTATGCAAAACAAGACTCATATACTATAAGCTATGAATATGTTAATATCAAAGATATGTCCCAGGCTAAAATAAAAAATAAAGTAAATCATACGACCATTCAAACAAAAATAGAAGAAAAAGAAACACAAGAACAAGGTGCAGTAGAAGAGATAGAATTAGAAAAAAAAGTGGAAGAAGTTCCATTGACGGAAACACAGGAAACAGAAGAAATAAAACCAAAAGAAATATGGCACTTACCAATTGAGATTGGACAAATTACGCAATATCCACATTCTGGGCATGTTGCTTATGATATGACAAGTTATCGAAAAATGGATGAGGTAATTCATCCGATAGCAAATGGAAAAATATCAGGAATTTATACAGATTCAGCAGGAGCACTTATCGTAACCGTATTACATGAAGTAGATGGAGTAAAATACACATCACAATATGTACATTTATCAAGATATGCAGATGACTTATATGTAGGAAAAGAAGTAACAATAAATGATTCCCTAGGACAAATGGGAACAACAGGTTTTTCAACAGGAGTTCATTTACATGTAACAGTACTAGATTGTGCATTGTTTGATCCCAATGATACAAACTGTGCTGATTTAAATGGATGGTATAACTATGCTGAAAAAAGATTATCAGAAAATTTTTATGGACTTGGGGTATTGGTATACGTACCAGATTCGTGGTATAATTTCAATAAAGAATAAAGGAGAATAAATTATGCCTATGAAAACAATTCAAAGTATTAATAATGAATTAAAAAGTTATATAAATGAAGCAATTGGAATATCGAATAAATGTAAAAATAAATTATTAAGATTAGTAGAAAAAAATTTTTATGTAGAACTCCCAAAAGAAAATTATTTACATATTGATATTTCATTAAAAGAAAATGGAAACATTATTATGAGAGAAGTAGAGTATCAAACAAAAGAAGAACCATCAAATTATGAGGAATTATTAAAAAGATATGAATTATTCCAAAATGATGTAGAAAAACTACTAGAAAATAATAGTACAGATTTCGATGCCAAAAGAAGGAATAATGAAATAAGTAATCTTTTAATTGTAACTTTAGTATTCTTAATTGCATTATTAATAGGAATATATTCGATACAAACATTATTAAGAGGAGACCTTTTTGGATTTTTCTGGATTGTAATTATAATAGGATATTATATTTTACCAGCAAGTGGAAATCGTCTAAGAAATAGAATTGAAAGAGCAAAAAGATTTATAAAATCAATTATAGAAAAATAATTTACAAATAAAAAGAATAATGATATAATAAACGTACTTGTGAAATACATAGACAAAGGACACGATGAATTAGACAATGTTTTTAAGAGAGCATTTGGTTGGTGGAAAGATGCAAACATCTAATTGATTACTACCTTTAGAGTAGAACTAGAAAAAGTAGTTCCGGAGGAATCCGTTATAAAAATGAGAAAAACAAAGGATGGTACCGTGCTTTTATGCACTCCTGTACTATCCTTTTTACGTGGAAGAAGGGATATTATGAAAATAGAAGTAATACATCATGCGTCCATAAAATTAACAGGTGATAAAATTATATATTTTGATCCCTATTTAATAAAAGAAAAACTACATGATGCAGATTATATTTTTATAACACATGAACACTATGATCACTATGATTTAGAAACGATAAAAAATGTTAGAAAAGAATCAACCAAAATTATTGTACCAAAATGTTTAAAAGATATGGAACACGATTTAGTAGTAGAACCAAATAAAGAATATGAAATAGATGGAATAAAATTTCAAGCAATTGCCTCCTACAATATAAATAAAAATTTTCATCCTAAAGAAAAAGAATATGTAGGATATAATATTTTACTAGAAGATAAATATTACTATATTATGGGAGATACTGATCGAACCCCAGATACTGATTCTGTAAAAACAAATATTTGTTTTGTTCCAATTGGTGGAACTTATACTATGAATGTTGTAGAAGCAATCCACTATATTAATGATATGAAACCAGATATGGCAATCCCAATTCATTATGGTTTTATAACAGGACAAAAAGAATTAGGGGAAGAATTTAAAAATCAAATAAAAGAAGAAATAAAAGTAGAATTAAAAATATAGGAGAGAAAAAATGATAAATATAAAAGAAGACGAAAGACTTTCAAAACTAAATCACTCATGTGCACATTTATTGGCTCAAGCAGTACAACACTTATATCCAAATGCAAAGTTTTGGGTAGGGCCAGCAATAGAAGAAGGATTTTATTATGACATTGATTTAGGAGATGAAGTCATAAAAGAAGAAGATTTAGAAAAAATCGAAAAAGAAATGAAAAAATGTGCAAAAGATGCCAAAAATATTGTAAGACATGAATTAACAAAAGAAGAAGCACTAGAAAAATTTAAAGATGATCCATATAAAATCGATTTAATCTCAAGAATGGATGAGAAGGAACAAGTGATATCATGTTATACGCAAGGAGATTTTACAGATTTATGTAGAGGACCTCACGTAGATAACACAAAAGAAATTAAATATTTCAAATTATTAAAATTCTCAGGAGCATATTGGAAAGGAGATTCTAAAAACAAAATGCTTCAAAGAATTTATGGAGTATGCTTTGATAATCAAGAAGACTTAGATAATTGTTTGAAAGAAATCAAAGAAGCAAAAGAAAGAGATCATAGAAAAATTGGAAAAGAGCAAGAATTATTTATGACTCATGAATTAGTAGGCTCAGGAATGCCAATGTGGTTACCAAATGGTGCACTAATTAGAAAACAATTAGAAAATTATATCTATGAAAAAGAACAAAAAATGGGATATTTACATGTATATACTCCATGTGTTGGAA
>CAMOQR010000037.1 GCA_946623125.1 uncultured Caryophanales bacterium
ACTCCACCATCTCTTGTTTTAAATGGTTTTCCATCTTTTCCATTCATTGTTCCAAAGCCTACATGTTCTAAAATGGTTGTTTCTGGAACTAATTCTGCCATACGTGCAGCACGGAATTCTTGTTCGAAGTGTAATCCTTGTCTTCCATCTACTACATACCAGATTTCATCTGGATGATAGTTTTTTTCTCTTTCTAGAATAGTTGCTAAATCCGTTGAATCATATGATTTTGAGCCATTTGATTTAATAATTATTAATGGTGGCATTGGCGACGTTTCATTGTCTTTTGCAACTTTAATTACTTTTGCTCCTTCACTTTCTGTTAATAATCCTTTTTTATTACATATTTCGATTAATTCATCGAAATATTCCATTTCATCACTTTCTCCATTCCAAATATCAAATTCAACATTTAAGGTATCATAGGTTTTCTTAATATCTTCTTTTGAAATGTTAATTACTTTTTGCCATAGTTCATAATATCCTCTTTCATGATTTTGGAATTTATTGGTTATAATTCTTGCTTCTTCTAAATATTCTTCATCTTCTTTTGCTTTATTACTTGCTAAAGGATAAATTCTTTCTAAATCTTCATTTGTAATTGGAATTGATAATTCTTCATAATTTCCTTGATAGTTTTCATCAAAAAATGGTAATTCCGGATACATTTTTTTTATTTCTAATAGTACTAGTCCTAATGGTCTTCCATAATCCCCTAGGTGGGCATCTCCTAGTACTTCATGTCCTAACAATCTTGCTAATCTTTTTAATGCTTCTCCTAAATTTGCACTTCTTAAATGTCCTACATGTAGTGCTTTAGCAACGTTTGCTCCTCCAAAATCAATAAAAATCATTTTCTTTTCTCTTTTATCAATATTTGAAAAAATATCTTGATGCATTTGATTTACAATTTCTACAGCGTATTCTTTACTTAATGTTATATTTATAAATCCTGGTCCTGCTATATTTATATTCTCAAATCTATTATCGGTTTCTAATTCTTTTACAATTTTTGTTGCAATTTCTCTTGGATTTTCATGATATTTTTTAGCAAGTTGCATGGCATCATTTAATTGGTATTCTCCTAAGTCTCTTCTATTAGATGGCTCTAATGCAAGTGTCTCAACTTCATATCCTGCATTTTTTACATGTTCTTTTAAATTTTCTGTTAATTCTTTTAATAAACTCATATTACATCCTCTATTCTATATAAAAATGATTGATTCTCTATGGAGTATTCTATTTCTATATTATTTCCTTCTTTATTTATTTTTTTTGTATTAATTTCTACTTCAATTTTTTTATTTAATTCTTTCATTTCTATAATTCCTTTTGTTTTTTTATTTAATTGGAATTCATATTTCATCTTAAGGGTTTCACTTTCTCGTTCTAGACTATACTTATTAAAATCAAATATAGTCTTTGTGTTGTCTTTTTCAAAATACCGAAGCCGGTTATCTAGTTCCACTACCACAACCTTATATTGTTGTTGTCCTTCATTATTTTGAATGGTTATCAATCGATTTTTTTTCATGAAATCACCTGTTACAAATTTATGACTTGATTATATCATATTTTCTTTTTTTTGTTTATTTATTTTTATATACATATTTTTTCTTTTTTTTAGAAATACTATTACTGGTGATTTCTATGAAATATATACGTTTTATTATAAAAAGTTTTTTCTTTTGTTTTATTCTTTCTCTTATTGTTATTTTTGGCTGTTTTCTTTATGTAAAAATGTCTCCTAAAATTATGATTAATAGTGCCAATAATATTACTTTATATGATTCTAATAATCATTCTTTTTTTACAGGAAGCGAAAACAATAAGTGGACATCTCTTTCTGATATTTCCCAATATTTAATTGATTCTACAATTTATACAGAAGATAAGTATTTTTATAAGCATTTTGGTTTTGACTTTTTGCGAATTGGAAAAGCCTTTTATCATAATCTTTTAACTCATTCTACATCTCAAGGGGCATCTACTATTACTCAGCAATATGCTAAAAATTTGTTTTTAGATTTTGATAAGACTTGGAAACGTAAATGGGATGAAGCACTATATACAATGAGAATTGAAGCAAATTATACAAAGGACGAAATATTAGAAGGATATTTAAATACTATTAATTATGGTCATGGTAGGTATGGAATTGAGAATGCTAGTAAGTTTTATTTTAATAAATCTTGTCATGATCTTTCTTTAGCAGAAGCAAGTATGCTTGCTGGAATCCCTAAGGCACCTAGTAATTATTCTCCTATTTTGCATTATGATGCTGCAAAGAAAAGACAATTATTTGTTTTAAATAATTTATTACGAAATGGAGTTATTACAGAAGAGGAAAAAGATAAAGCATATGATGAGGAACTTCATTTTGTAAAAGAAGAAGAAACAGATGATTTAACTAGCCTTAATTACTATCAAGATGCTATTATGGAAGAGTTAAAAACAATTCCTTCTATTCCAAGTAATTATAGTGAAATTAATGGCTTAAAAATTTATACTGATTTTAATTATGAAGTACAAAAAAACTTAGAAAATACTGTGAAAGAAACTTTCCCTATAGATTCCGAGCTTCAAACAGCAAGTGTTGTTATGAATCCTGATACTGGTGCTGTTATTGCTTTGATTGGGGGAAGAGACTATAATAAATCTTCTTATAATAGAGCCACTGATTCCAAAAGACAAGTTGGTTCTACTATGAAACCATATTTATATTATTCTGCCTTAGAAAATGGTTTCACATCCAGTACTGCTTTTATTAGTGAAAGAACAACATTTCCTCTTGATAACGGGAAAACCTATTCTCCAAAAAATTATAATGATGTGTATGGAGAAAAGGCTATTTCTATGGCTACTGCTATTGCTTATAGTGACAATATTTATGCTGTTAAGACTCACTTGTTTTTAGGTACGGATAATTTAGTTCAAATTGCAAAAAGAATTGGTATTCCTGAGACTTTAAATGATGTTCCCTCTCTTCCTTTGGGTACTAATGAAATTAATCTAATTCATATGGCTGCCGGATATTCTTCTTTTGCTAATTTAGGGTATAAGGTAGAGGGACATTTTATTCGAAAAGTAACTTCCGGTAATGGAGATGTTTTATATGAATATAAAGATAAAAATGACTTAGTATTAAATCCAAGTTTAGTTTATATTTTAAACAATATGCTTACTTCTACTTATGATCCTTTATATATTGATTATAATTATCCTACTGCGATTAATTTGAATGGAAAGCTTACTCATACTTATTCTTTGAAAAGTGGAACAACTGATGGAGATAATTGGAATATTGGTTATAATAAAAAAGTTCTATGTGCTGTTTGGGTTGGTTATGATGATAATAGAGATCTTACTAAAAAAGATTATAAATATGCACAAAATATATGGTATAAAACAGTTGAAGATTATGAAAAAGATATGAGTAATGATGATGTTTGGTATGAAAAACCAAGTAATGTTGTGGGAGTAATTGTAGAACCTATTTCTGGAAAACCAGCAACTGATTCTACTAAAAATAGTAAATTAATGTATTTTTTAAAAGGAACTGAGCCAAAGGGTGATGAACCTGTTTTTGATGAAATAGAGAATTCTTGAATTCTCTTTTTGTTTTATTGTATATTTTATTAGATTTTGCTATAATTTAGATGATAGGTGGGATGATATGATATATGCAATAATTGGAGGAATAATCTTATTTGGAATTATTTTATTAATAATTACGATTATAAATAATAAATATAAATTGGCTATTATTGAAATTGATAAAGCAGAGGAAGATATTGGTATTTATCTAATTAAAAAAAAGGAATTATTAGATAGAAGTAGACCCATAATACAAAAAGAATTAAAAATGGAGCAATTCTTAGTGGATTTAGATATTGATATTGATTCCATTAATCATTTTGAAGCAAATGATCTTTTGCGAAAAGCATATAATGAACTTTTTAAGGTGATTGATGATAATGACAAATTATTAAAAAGTGAAACACTAAAAGGGATTCTTGAAGGATTAGAAGAAAATGAAGAAAATATTATTGGAGCAATCAAGTTTTATAATGATACAGTTGTTGATTTTAACCAGTTAATTGTATCTTTTCCTTCTTCTATCATTGCTTTTTTTAGAAGATATAAGAAAAAAGATTTTTATAATAATGAAAAAAGAGAAATATTTGAAATATTAAATGAAAAATAGAGGTATTTATGAATTTTATTGATGGTATTAAAAAAAGAGCTAAAGAGAATAAAAAGACTATTGTTTTACCAGAATCTATGGATGATAGAGTATTAGAGGCAGCAAGTAAGGTATTAGATGAAGATATTGCGAATATTATTATTATTGGAAAGCCAAATGATATTAAGAATAAAAAGTATTCTTTAGATCGTGCTGTAATTATTGATCCAGATACGTCAGAGTACACAAATGATTTTATTGAAAGTCTTTATGAACTTCGAAAAGAAAAAGGAATGACAAGAGAAGAGGCTAAAAAACTTTTACTAACAGACTATATGTATTATGCTTGTATGCTTGTAAAAAAAGGATATGCAGATGGAGTTGTATCAGGTGCATGTCACTCTACAGCAAATACGCTTAGGCCTTCATTGCAAATCATAAAAACAAAACCTGGAGTATTATTAGTTTCTGCCTTTTTCTTAATGGTTGTTCCTGATTGTATCTATGGTTCCAATGGAACATTTATATTTGCTGATAGCGGTCTAGAACAAAATCCTACTTCAGAGCGTTTGGCTGCAATTGCTGCTAGTAGTGCAGAAAGTTTTCAATTATTAGTTGAAAAAGAACCTATTGTTGCTATGCTTTCTCACTCTACTATGGGAAGTGCTAAACATGCTGATGTTGATAAAGTTGTTGAGGCTGTTAAAATTGCTAAAGAGCAATATCCACAATATAAAATTGATGGAGAATTACAATTAGATGCCGCAATTGTCCCAGAAATTGCTTCCTCTAAGGCTCCCGGAAGTAGTGTTGCAGGTCATGCTAATGTTTTAGTATTTCCTGATTTAGATGCAGGAAACATTGGATATAAACTAGTTCAAAGATTAGCCAAAGCAGAGGCTTATGGTCCAATTACGCAAGGAATTGCTGCTCCTATTAATGATTTATCTCGTGGATGCTCTGTTGATGATATAGTAGGTGTTGTTGCTATCACCGCAGTTCAAGCTCAAAATAGTATTAGAAAGGAGAATTAATATGGCAAAATGTCCTCATTGTGGTGCTGAGTATCAGTTTAATGCAAAAACACAATTAATTCATTGTGAGTATTGTGGTTCTGATTTTAATCCAAATGAAGTCCAGGAAAAGAAAAAAGTTTCTAAAAAAGAAAATGATTTATTAAGTGGAGCTTGTTATCGTTGTACACAATGTGGAGCCACTTTAATGACTTTCGATGAAACTGCTGTGACTTTTTGTAGTTACTGTGGTTCTCAAAATATGATTGAAGATAAAATTACGAACCAAAGGCAGCCTGATTTTATTATTCCTTTTTCTAAAACCCAAGAGGAATGTGTTAAAAACTATAAGAAAAAAGTTTCTAGTTTTTTATTTGCACCTTCTTATATGAAGGATAGTTTGTTATTACAAAAATTTAGAGGCATTTATATGCCTTATGGGATATATAAGTTAACTTATCAAGGAGATGTTGTAAATAAGGGTCAAAAATACAATCATCGATCTGGTGATTATGTTTACTATGATGATTATGCAATTCATGCGGACGTTGATGCAACATATGATGGTATTTCATTTGATTTATCATCTATGTATTATGATGAATATAGTCACGCTATTCCCTTTAATTTTAAGGAGGCTATTCCTTTTAATACCAATTATTTACCGGGATTTTATGCAGATGCAAAAGATGTTGAAATTGGAGTTTATAGTGATAACGCTATTTCTATCGGATCTAATGACTCTTCTAGATTTTTATTAAAAAATCCTACTTTTCGAAAGTATTCTTGTCATTCTCCAAAGGTTCCTTTTCATGTTGGAGAAAAAAGAGTTGGAATGTTTCCTGTATATTTTCTATCATTTTATAATAAAAAGAAAGATAAAATACATTATGCTGTTGTAAATGGACAAACAGGTAAGGTTGCTGCAGATTTACCAATTGACTTTAAAAAATATCTTATTTTTTCTTTATTACTTGCCATACCAATTTATTTTGGATTATTAGTTATACCGGTTGTTATTCCAAGTGCTATTAATGTCTTTGCTATTTTTACATGCATTGTTTCTTTCTTGATTTTTATGATTCAATTAAATGCTTGTAATCGAAAAGATATTCATGAAAATGATGAAGGTTATCTTTCTATCAATAGAGAAGAAAAAATGAATGCGAAAAAGAAAAAGAAATCTATGCCATCAATGAAAATAGGCTATTGGTTTAAGTATTTAATGGCTTTTCTTATTCCTTTATTTATTATCATTACTCATCCTGTTTCAGATTACTATTATTATGGATCATCTATTATTAGTTTAATTCTTGTTTTATCATCATTTTTTGATTTAATAAAACTTCATAATAGATTAGTTTCTAATCCTATTCCTCAATTGGAAAAAAGAGGTGGTGAGTAAGTATGAAAAAATATCTAATTATATTTTTAGCATTTTTCTCTTTCTTTCTCTATATTCCAGTTCATGCAGAAGAAGGTATCGATGATTCTGTAATTATGGATGAAAGTGAAAATGAGAGTTTAGTAAGTAATGAATATTTTTATCAAAATGAATCTACCAAATATCAAGCATTTATTGACGATCAAGCAAATCTGTTATCAGATAGTGAAAAACATGGTTTATTAGATACCATGATTGATTTAACGAATTATGGTCATATTGCTTTTGTATCGGTTAATGATAATTATTCATCTGTTGAATCTTTTGCAGATCAGTATTACCATAGTCATTTTTCTACAGAGAGTGGTAGTATCTTTATTATTGATATGTCTAACAGAAAAATATATATATTCTCAGATGGAAATAATTATCAAATCATTACTTCTTCCAAGGCATATTCTATTACTGATAATGTTTATACTTATGCAACTGACGAAGAATACTATCTATGTGCAAAAAAATCTTTTCAACAAATATCAGCCTTATTAAATGGATATAAAATCTCAGAACCAATGAGATATACTAGTAATATTTTCATTGCTTTGACATTATCTTTCTTATTAAGTTTTATTATTATTTTAACTAAATCAAAGGTAAAAGGTGCCAGTAATTCTGCTATTATAAAGAATTGTGATATCAATTTTAAACTTGGTGCTGTTAGAGCGGAAAAAACAGGAACTCACAGAGTTTATAGCCCTGTTTCTGATTCTTCTTCTGGAGGTAGTTCAGGAGGTGGCGGAGGTGGCGGAAGCTCCGGTGGCGGAGGTGGCCACAGCTTTTAAAATAAAAAATCCACAAAGATTGTGGATTTTTTTATTCTATTTTCCAATCAATTTCTTTTATTCCGTTTTTCCTTAAAAATTCATTGGTTTTAGAAAATGGTTTGCTTCCAAAGAATCCATTTCTTGCGGAAAAAGGAGAAGGATGTGCGGATTCTATAATACAATGAATTGGATTTGTAATAAGCTCTTTTTTCTTTCTTGCATATGCTCCCCATAGGATGAATACTATGGGTTCTTTTTTTTGATTCATTATTTTTATTACATCATCTGTAAAGATTTCCCATCCTTTATCTTTGTGTGAAGTTGGCTTGTGTTCTTCTACTGTAAGTACTGCATTTAATAGTAAAACACCTTGTTTAGCCCATGGTTTTAGTGAATTAGATTCTGGAAATGGTATTCCTAAATCACTTTCTAGTTCCTTAAAAATGTTTTGTAATGACGGTGGTTTTAATACATGATTACTTACTGAAAAAGATAAGCCCTCTGCTTGATTTGGTCCATGATATGGATCTTGTCCTAATATTACTACTTTTACAT
>CAMOQR010000038.1 GCA_946623125.1 uncultured Caryophanales bacterium
AAAAAGATATAAAAATATCTTTTTTATTAATTAGATAAATCATATTTCTTTAAGAGATAATCCAAATAACGTTCACGATCTACCAATAATGATACAATCTTACTATAATCTGTTGTCTCAGCAAGCTTATCATTAAGATTATTCATATCATCTGTATAATGATCATAAAGAGATTGATAATAAACACTGTCTATATGATTATCTCCCTCAAGAATACGCTTGAAAAAAGAAACAATCAACATATTTTTTCGTTTAAAATTAGAATGTAATTCAAGAATCTTATCAAAGTTATTTAAATATTCCATATAAAAATCACTCCAATATTCAATTTTCATTCTATATCCTAGAACTTAATTTAATTATACATAATTTGACAAAATTAGGCAATATTTTTTTTAAAAATGTCGTATAACCTCAAATCTCTGAATAGAAAAAACATCATCAGATGATATATTAGCCTTACTTTTAGCAACCTCAATTTGTTCTGATACACTATGGATAGAATCAATATTAGGAAGTAAAACTCCCCTTTTAAACCCACTAGTAACGACTATACCATACTTTTTTTCATCTAACATATTTATATCCATAACCTCTTCTAAAGGACCTAAGACATCAACAGAAATATCCAAATAATCAAGTTCCTCTTCTGTAATAGGAGAAAAACGTGGATCTGAAGAGCAGGCAGATATTGCCCTATCAATAATCTCCTCTGCGATAGAATCCTCCACCGCTCCAACTGTCCCAATACATCCACGTAACTGATGAAATTTATGAATTGATACAAATACACCCGCACGTTTTGTTAATAATTCATCATCTAAATCAGTAGGAACTTTTAATCTTTCATGAGAAAGAACATATTTTTGAATAGCAGCAAATGCTAAAGAAACATAAGAATCCATATGATTCCTTTTATGATTAATAATTTCCTTTTCCTGATCTAAATAAATAGAGAGAAAATGTCGATTAGAATCTTTCAAAAGAGGATAAAAAGAACAAATTCCATATCCAACTCCCGTAACATCTTGATAAGATAAGACATTAGATTTTACTTGAAATCCATCTAAAAAACCTGACATCATAAGAAAAGAACGATGTCCACATTCAGAAGCAGAATCAGAAATAGAATGGTCAAATGTTAAAAAATCAAAAAAAGATGTATTTTTACATATCTTCATAATCATCTGATCATATATAACACTTTCTGGTACAAAACCATAAGGACCATCCTCTTTTAGTTTATGGGATAAATCTCCACTTGCAATATAAACGCAATGTCTTTTTAAAGCGTTAGCAGCCTTCTGTAAAATCATTCCTGCCCGATAATGTTCAACATAAGAAAGCCCCGATATACCAACAACCATTAAAGAAAAATCATTATAATATTTGCGAATAAAATATAAAGGAACCATAGAGCCATGGTCTAAGTAAGAATCATTTGGAATAACACCCATAGGGAAATTTTCTTCTTTAGCAATATTCTGAACACAATCTATAAATTCCTTATCTCCAACTTCAGAAAAAGAAAGCTGAGATGCACCAAAACGTTCAAAAGAACCAGTATAATGATTCACTGGTAAAATAGAAAAATAATCGGAATACATCATAGCATGAGGGCTAGATAAAATAATAAGATCAGGCTTTAAAGAAGCAATTTCTTTTCCAATCAAATGATATGCATCAATTGTTTCCTGAATCATTTTTTCACGTCCACATCCAACCTCAGGAATAATTAAAGGTGGATGTGGTACCATAAAAGAAGCAAGTAAGCTCATAAAAACACCTCCATTAATTATTAAAACGTAATAAATACCCATCAGGATCTTGAATTAAAAACTCTTTATCATCATAAATCGTATCATCAACACGATAAGAATGAATCTCTAATTCTAGAAAGAATGAAACATTATTCTTTTTTAAAGCAGAATAATAAGAGTCAATATCAGATACAGACATACTAATATTAATACCTCTACCATAAGGATAATCTAACTCACCAGTATCCCATACATGATTATTCTCTTGTATCATGATTTGATTATCTTCTAATTGTAAAAAACAAAACGAATCCTCAACCCTTTCATATACAACAGAAAAACCTATACTCTCATAAAACTCCTTACTTTTATGATAATTAGATACACTTAACTCTGGAATAAGACTATTAAATTTCATATTACTACCCTACTTTCTATCATTATTATACATAAAAACTATTTTTTTGTATATTTTCTCATATATTCTATTGTTCGAAATAAAACCTCCATATTATATAGTTTAGAAATATTATGTTCAAAATCTAGATTATATTTTAAACTTAATCTTTTAATTTCATCATTAGTTAATTTAGAAATTTCTTCTATAGAAGTATCATGAAAACTTAGCTGTTTAATAGGAAGATTTGATAAATTATAAACTCCAGTTCCAATTAATCTTATTTTATTTTGCTCAATTTGTGATAAAAGTAGAACTGCTTCTTTTTGTATTTCAATGGCATAATCACAGGAATGAACAATACGAGATCTAGTAATAGTTTTCATATTAGAATATGTAACTTTTAAGGAAACACCCATTCCATAAAGATGATATTTTCTTAATTGCTTTTCAACACATAATGCTAACAAGAATAAAACATCCTTCAAAAAATCATAATCCTCTACATCTTTTTGAAAAGTAATTTCACGACTCATAGATTGTGCATTTTCTCGTTTATAAGGCTTTAATTCTCGCTCATCTATACCATAAGATAAATCATAAATAAACTCTCCTCGCTTACCAAGTAATTGAATCATTTTTTCCTTATTATTTTGAATATCATATATCTTATATATTCCATTTTTATTTAATAATTCACAAGTCTTCTTTCCAACAGTGTATAATTCACCTACATCACGATTAATAACTAATTGTACAAAATCATTCTCATTTAATATTTCAAAATAACCATTTGGTTTCTTTTCTTCACTCGCAGTTTTTGCAGCAACCTTGGAATAAGCCAATCCTACAGAACAAGTAAGTCCAATTTCATCTAAGACTCTTTTTTTAATGGTATGAGCAATCACTCTAGCATCATCTAAATTTCTAACTTTATCAGTAACGTCCAAATATGCCTCATCTAAAGCAATAGCCTCCATCTCATCCGTATAATCCTCCCAAATAGCATGAATTTGATCAGAAACTTTTTTATATTTTTCAAAATTAGGATGCATATAAACTCCATTCGGACATAATTTATAAGCATCTTTTATATTCATAGCAGAATGAATTCCAAACTCTCTAGCAATATAATTACAAGTTGAAACCACACCACGTTCCTTTGGCAAAGATCCAATAATAAGAGGTTTATTCTTGAAAGAAGGATTATCCCTAATTTCAACTGATGCAAAAAAAGCATCCATATCAACATGTATAATAATTCGATTCATATAATCTCTCCGTTATACCTAATATTATTCTAACATAAAAAAAGAAAACAAAATATGCTTTCTTTTCATGAATAAAACCTATAACAATTAAGAAAACAAAGTTTCTTCTTTTTTATACTGCTTAGAAATATAAATAATAATAATTGCTGTATAGAGAATAGTTGTTAATATAATTGTTATAAAAGACTCTATATGAACTTGGTTCATAACAATATCATTTAATAAAGACCCACAATTAGCAATAGGAATAAATTCAAATAATGTATTGTCAATTTCCATTATTTTTAAAAAGTATGGAATCATAGGTAAAAAAGATATAAATTGTAGGGAAGACTGAGCCTCTTTATATGTTCTAGCCTTTCCAGCCATTGCCATACAGATACCAGCCGATAAGAAAGCAGATAATAAAATAACGACAATAACTAAAAGAATAGAAGAAATATTAGTAATAAATACGATATCTTCAAATGATTTAAACATTTCTTTGCTTAGGTTAAATGTAGGAATAGACAACAAATAAGAAATAACACCAACAATAAAACCTAAAATAGCAGTTGCTAGATACTTTCCAAGAACTAACTCGAAACTCTTAATTGGAAAAGTTAAAATAGTCTCTAGGGTACCTCTTTCTTTTTCTCCAGAAGTTGCATCTGTTACAACAACAACACATACTAAAACTACAATCATAATAATATACGTAATAACTAAACTATACATGATAGTTGTCATCATATTAGAATCATCTTTTGTTAAAGATTTTGAATCAATTGTAATTGGATTAAAAATATCATCAGGATCCATTCCTTGCAGAAGAATAGCCTCAGTTTCTAGATATTTATTATAAGCATCTAAGTAAGATAATCCTAAACTAAAAGCCGCATCCCCACTATTTTGAGACTCATCTGCATAAATGGTATAAGAATTATCTTTTTTTAAAATATAACCAGCAATTTTTTGATTTTGATAAGCATCCTCTACTTCTTTCTTATTTTTATACTCTTCTACTTCTAGATTTTTATATTCTTTAATAATAGACTTTTCAACATCTGATAAAGAATAGTTAACTCCAATTACATACTTTGATTCATTAACAGAATCAAATAAGAAACCAAATAATAAAATAATAGATGGTATTAGTAAAGGATATAAAATTAATTTTTGAAGAGATTTCTTATCACGAATAATACCTCTTAATTCTTTAAAAATAGTAATTCGAATATTATTCCATTTCATCAGAATCACCTCCTATTAACTGAAAAAAAGCATCTCGAATATTTGTAGTATTGGTATTCTTTTCTATTTCATCACAAGATCCTATTGCAATTACTTTTCCTTTATTAATTAAAACAACTCTATCACAAATATTTTCAGCCTCTTCCATATAGTGAGTAGAATAAATAATGCATTTTCCTTTATTACGTTCCTCTTTAATAAAATTTAAAATCACTTGGCTAGAAATAATATCTAATCCAGAAGTAGCCTCATCTAGGATATAATTATGAGGATCATGAAGAACACATCTAGCAACCCCTACTCTTTGCACTTGTCCAGTAGATAGATTACCAATTCTTTGATTTTTAAAAGAAGACATATCAAAACGTTTTACTACCTCATCTATTCTAGAAGAGATAATAGACTTATCCATATCATAGTATCCTGCACACATTTTTAATAATTCAACACAAGAGATATCTTTATAAAGCTTTGTATTGCCAGATAAAAAGGAAATATTTTTCTTTATTTCAATATCAGATTTGTCATAACTCATATCATCTACTAAAACAGTCCCAGAAGTAGGTTTCATAATTCCCGCAATCATACGAAGTAATGTTGTTTTACCGGCCCCATTAGGACCTAATAATCCAACAATTTCTCCGTCTTTAACTTCAAAAGAAATATCATTATCAGCAAGAAAAGAAATTAATTTACCATCTTCACTCTTTTTAGAAAATTCTTTGGAAACATGATCTATTTTTAACATATAAACACCTCATCATAATTTAATACAATTATAACATATTATAATAGGAACTAATATAGGTTATTAAAAGAAAAAAAGGCAAAACTTGCCTTTTATAAAATAATCAAAATAATCATTAAGAATCACTTTGATTATCACAACTAGAATCTTTTCTATCTTCATATGTATTTTTCATTAAATCAACAAGTGCTTCTCCAAAAAGGTTATCATTTTCTTTATTAAAAATCGGTTGATTTAATTGTTTTAATAATTCTTCATCAGAAAGATTAGGATTTATTCCCATCATATGTGCTCCAAATATAACATCAGATTGATTTCTTCCACTCATCATACTCATATTATCAGAAGAATTCTCATATAATGTCTTTTCCTTATTTTTATAATCTTCAAAAACTTTTGAATCAACTTCTCCCGTTTCAACATCATATCCACAATTACATTTTGATTTTCCCTCGATGGGAAACCCACAATTCGGACAAAATTTCATAATAACACCTCCTTTATCTAAATAAACCAAATAATTTCTTTTACTATTCTTTTACTACTAGTCAAATTATGCTTTATCACTTTGGATTAATAGAAGATAAATTATAACGAATTATCTCTTATATTTAATAATATATTATATATTTTCTTAGCCTCAGAAAACAATTTATCATAATCAAATATTCCATTATCATTACCATTAGATCTACTAGCAAAGTTCTCAAATTCATAAATTGCATCATTAATATTATCTTTATTAACAATATCATGAATAATAAACTTAGAAGCATTAATATATTTTCTAAATAATAAACAATAGATACACTGAAAATATCCATTAATTGATAAATTAGACCTCTTATAAATATCAATAACCATCTCTTCTGTTATCCTTCTTGGATTAGTTACTATAATCTTATTTGCTCTAAAAATACCTTTATCAATATCTACTGTAACCATCTCAGCATCATTTGGTAGTATTACATCATAAAGAGTATCCCCTCTAAAAATATATCTTAATATTTTATCTTCTAAAGAAAAATTAAATCCACCCATTTCTTCAGGATTTTTCTTATTTGGATTCCAAGTTTTAGCAATAATAACTTTATCCAGTTCAAACTTTTCTCCACTTGCATTTGATTTTAAACCATCCATTACCCTAACATATTTACTCATCTTTAACTTCCTTTATTATATTGTATTTTTTTAGTATAAGCCTTAGAAACTGCGTTATTGGAATGTATTGTTCTCTCACCACTATGCTTTAAGTTTTGATATTCTTCAAATGTTGGAAAGAACAAGAAAGATTCACTAATAAGTGTTACAGGTTTATCTTTTAAATAATTTTTATAATCATTCCAAGACATAGTTTCTCCACAACAAAAACACCGATATTGTCTTTTTCTCTCCATTGTATGTCCTACTAAATCACATATATTACGCTTTAAACTATGAAGATATGAAAGATAATCTTCCAATCTTGATATTTCTTCTTCTGTCATACGATAAGTTTTACCATTAATTGTTAAAGATTGATCATCATAAATACCATCTGGAAGCTCCTTTTTATATATATCTTTATCTGGGAAGGAATATATCGGCAATTCTATATAACTATTTGCTCCACAAACAGTACATTTACTTGTAAAGGAATACAAAATTTCATCTCCAATAAAAGAATGATTACCAGTTTTACCAATATAGTAATAGTCTGTAGTAACATAATTATGCCCATATTTTATACAATATAGTCTAGGAAACTTATCTAAATCATTTCTCAATATTTCTAATTTATCTCTTGTTTTACTTATTTCAGCATCAGTAGAATTTATTAATGCTAATTTTAAATGATTTAAACCTGTAAAATCAAACATAGAGCCTTCTAATTTCAATTCTTCCCTTATAAGATTTATGAAATCATCCAAAATTCATCGCTCCCTTATTAAATAATTATTCTAACATAAGTTTAAAAATAAATAAACACTGTTCAATAATTACTCTACAGAAAAAATCATTCCAAAACAATAAAATAAATAAACAAACAGGAATTCATAAAAACATATTATCATAAATATTATTGATTATCTATACTGCAATTCTTAATAACATCATTTATT
>CAMOQR010000039.1 GCA_946623125.1 uncultured Caryophanales bacterium
AAAAAAGAAATTAAAAATAAGAATTTCATATAATTTTCACATTTTAAGTATATATTAAAAGAGTAATTATAAATGAGGTGATAAAATGGAAAATGAAATAAAAACAGAAAAAGTAGAAAACAAGAAGAAAAAAAAGAAAGGAAATAAAGGAATCTATTTAATTATATGCTTATTTTTATTATTAATATTTGGCGCATTCATAGTTGCGTTAAATAATGTTGGCCTTCTAAAAATGGATAATTTAAAAATAACTCCAAAAGAAAAAGTAACATTAAATTACACAACACCAAGTGATAAACCAAAAGAAGGAGTATATATAACAGATGTTTCCGATGTTGTACAAGAGGTTATGCCATCTATCGTTGCTATTACAAGTAAAACTCTAGTAAGTTCAGGAAACTATGGACCAAGTTTCTTTGGAAGAGGACAATATTCTGAAGGTGCAGGATCTGGAATCATTATTAGTCAAACAGATAGTGAAATATTAATTTTAACAAATAATCATGTAGTTTCCGGAGCAGAAGAATTATCTGTACAATTTGTAAATGAAAAAAGTGCTGATGCAACAGTAAAAGGAACATCAGAAAAAAGAGATGTTGCAGTAATTGCAGTTAAATTAAATAGTCTTGATAAAGAAACAATTGAAACCATTAAAATTGCAACCATTGGAGATAGTTCTAAACTAAAAGTTGGTAATGGAATTATTGCAATCGGAAATGCCTTAGGTTATGGACAAAGTGTTACAACAGGAATTGTTAGTGCCTTAGAAAGAGATGTAACAATAGATAATATTACAATGAAAATGATTCAAATAGATGCTGCTATAAACGGAGGAAATAGTGGTGGAGCATTATTAAATAGCACTGGAGAAGTAGTAGGAATCAATTCTGCAAAATATTCATCTTCTGGTTCAACAACCTCTGCAAGTATTGAAGGAATGGGTTTTGCAATTCCAATTACAGATGTAAAAGACTTAATAGAAACATTAATGAATGGACAAGAAGATAATAGTGATGCAACAATAGGTATCAAAGGAAACATGGTATCAGAAGATAGTGGATATAATATGCCTACAGGATTCTATATTACAGAAGTAATTGATGGAACAGGTGCTGATAAGGCAGGATTAGAAATAGGAAATATTATCACAAAAATTGAAGGAAAAGAAGTAAAAAGTATTTCTGACATTCAAGGAGTATTATATACAAAGAAAAAAGGAGACAAAGTTACTTTAACAATAAGTTATACAGATAAAAAATCATATAAGGAAAAAGAAGTAGAAGTAACATTATCATAAAAGATCCAATAGGGTCTTTTTTTATTGACAATCAAAAAATGGAATAATAAGATAAAAAAAGAAAGAGAGAGTTTTATGGAAGAAGAAATAATGGAAAAGTGGGAAATTATTCCAGAAAAATTATTAGAATATGGTTTTTATAAAGAAAATGAAAAGTACTATTATAAAAAAAGTATAAAAGATGATTCCTTTGAAATAATCATTATTTATGATAATCATCAAATAAAAGGAAAAATAATAGATAAAGAGTTTAATGAAGAATATCAAACTTATCGAATTGAAAATCAAATAGGGGAATTTGCTGGAAGCATAAGAGAAGAATTTATAGAATGTTTAAAGGACATTCGAAATAAATGTGGATATGAAAAGAATTTTATATCAGAACAAGCAAATCGTCTATCAAATCTAATAAAAGAAAAATATAAAGAAAGTCCTGAGTTTTTATGGGATGATAAAACCATAGGTGTTTTTAGAAATCATCAAAATAAAAAGTGGTATGGAATCATTATGTATATCAATAAACAAAAACTTGGAGAAGAAGATAAAATGATTGAAGTAATGAATGTAAAAATCTCTCCAGAAAAACAAGAAGAATTATTGAAGAAAAAAGGAATATATAAAGCCTATCATATGAATAAGAAAAACTGGATAACTATATCTTTAGATGACAGTATAAAAGATAATGAAATCATGAAATTAATAGAGGAAAGTTATGAATATACCATAGAAACAAATGAATGGGTGATTCCTGCTAATCCAAAGTATTGGGATATTATTCATTGCTTTGATAATACCCGTATAATTGATTGGAAACAACCAACCAATATTCGTTTAGGAGATATTGCATATTTTTATGTAGGTGCACCATATTCCGCAATCTTATATAAGTGTAAAGTAATTGAAATTGATATTGATTCTTACTATCCAGGAATAAAAAGTATTATGAAAGTAGAATTACTAAAAAAGTATAAAGAAAATGAATATCCATTTGAAACACTAAAAAAATATGATTTAAGAGCAGTTCGTGGAGCAAGAAGAATGCCTAAAAAATTAATTGATAAAATTCATAAAGACGAAAAAAATAATTAATATTTCACAAATCTTTCACAAATAATACAAATATAATACATAGTTATTATGTAGAATGGTAGTTGTGAAAGAAAGGAAGGATATTATGAAAAGAAAAATAAAAAATATTATAATGATAATCATCTTAGTTTTGACACTAATTGGGATGATTTTAACAATCATATGGAAAAATAACACAGTAAATAATAGAAATACAAACAATAATATAATGATGGAAAGAGAAATGGGAGAACCTCCAGAAAAGCCAAGTGGAGAAATGGGAGAACCTCCAGAAAAGCCAAGTGGAGAAATGGGAGAACCTCCAGAAAAGCCAAGTGGAGAAAATGGAGAACGACCTGAGATGCCAAATGGAGAAATGGGAGAGCCTCCAGAAATGCCTAACGAATTAAACAATAATACACAAATTCAAAGTGCCAACACACCATATTACTTTTATATATTATTAGGTATAGAATCTCTTGTCATTTCTATGATTACAATTTATTTAATTCAATCTCATATGAATAAGAAGAATCTTAAAGAGACATTTACAAACAAAGATAAATTATTAATCTATTGTCTTTTAGTAATATTAACAACATCTGCATTGACATTTGCATCATCAAACATTTCTTATAAAAACCAAGCAAATAATAAGAATCAAATAGAAAATAATAATAGCAGTAATATTACCTATCAAACATCAAAGGAAATTACAGATGATGAAACAATAACAGAAGGAAATTTTGAATCAACTACAGCAGATGAAAATGCACTCTCTATTACAGGCAAACAAAACACAACAATAAAAAATGTAACAATTACAAAAAGTGGTGATTCAACAGGAGGAGATAAAACAAGTTTTTATGGAATTAATTCAGCATTAATTGCAAAAGATGGAGCAAATGTTACATTAGATAATGTTACCGTAGAAACAGATGCAACAGGAGCAAATGGTGTATTTAGTTATGGAGGTTCGGCAACCACCAATAACTCATCATCTGATGGAACAACAATTACAATATCAAACTCTAAAATTACAACAAAAAAAGATAATTCAGGAGGAATTATGACAACAGGTGGAGGTACTATGATTGCATCAAATCTAGAAATAGAAACTGCTGGTACATCTTCTGCTGCAATAAGATCTGATAGAGGAGGTGGAACCGTTACCGTAGATGGAGGTACTTATAAAACAACAGGAAAAGGATCCCCTGCAATATATTCAACAGCAGATATCACCGTAAAAAATGCAACACTTGAATCAACTACCTCTGAAGGAGTAATAATAGAAGGAAAAAATAAAATAACATTAGAAAATACAAAATTAATAGATAATAACACAAAACTAAATGGACAATCAACTACTTATAAAAATATCTTTATCTATCAATCAATGTCAGGAGATGCCAAAGAAGGAACAAGTGAATTTAGCGCAAAAGATTCTGAAATTACAACGAAAAAAGGAGATACTATTTATATTACAAATACATCATCTAAAGTAACTTTAGAAAATAATAAAATCACAAATGAAGATGAGGAAGGAAACTTCTTAAGAATTCAAAAAGACTCTTGGGGATCTTCTGGAAGTAATGGAGGAAATGTTGAACTTACTATGAAAAAACAAACAGTAGAAGGAAATGTAGTAGTAGATGAAATTTCAACATTAACATGGACACTTAAAAATAAATCAAGTTATACAGGAACAATCAATCAAGACAACAAAGCAAAAAATATTACAATAACTATTGATAAAAATTCTAAGATAAAATTAACTGGAGATAGTTATATTTCAGAATTAATAGATGAAGATGAAGATTACTCAAATATTGATTTCAATGGATATAAACTATATGTAAATGGAAAAGCCATTAATTAGCAATGGCTTTTTCTTTTGCAAAAGGAGATTACATGATATACTAAGACCAGGTGATAGTATGGAAATAATAGTGGGAAAAACAAGTGGATTTTGTAATGGTGTAAGAAATACTATTCAAAAAGCAGCTGAGATAATTGATAGAGAAGAAGATAAAATATATTGCTTAGGTCAAATTGTTCATAATGAAAGAGTAATTCAATCATTAGAAAAAAAAGGAATGATTACTAAAAATGAAATCAATGAAATTCCAAAAAACGTGAAAGTCATTATAAGGGCACATGGAGAAGAAAAAGAAGTATTTGATGAAGCAACTAAAAAAAATATCGAGGTATATGATTTAACATGCGGAAAAGTAAAAGCAATTCGAATTAAAGTCAGTAAAAAGAAGGATGATTATTTTATTGTTATTATTGGGAAGAAAAACCATCCAGAAACAAGAGGAGTTCAAAGTTTTGCAGGAAAAGATTCTTTTATATTAGAAAATGAAGAAGATATAAAGGAATTAAAAGATAAGTTTATGAATTCATCAAAAAAAGAAATATATATTGTATCTCAAACTACTTTTAATAATCAAAAATTTGATGTTTTAGCAAATAAAATAAAAGAACAAATTACAAACAATATTGTAATTGATAAAACAATTTGTGATGCAACAGAAAAGAGACAAAATGAAACGGAAGAATTATCAAAAAAAGTAGATAAAATGATTATTGTTGGTGGAAAGAATAGTTCTAATACGAAAGAATTAGAAGTAGTTTCAAAGAAAAATTGTAAGAATACATATTTAATACAAGATGTAAATGATCTAAAAGAAATAAAAATGAATTCAAAAGATAAAATTGGTATTATGGCAGGGGCATCTACACCAGAAATAGTAGTAGAAGAAATTATATCATATCTAGAAGAAAAATATTAAACTGAAGCAAAAAGCAAAAAAAGTATTGACATTATTAGAAATTCTAGTATAATTAAAAATGTCTACTTTATTAGTCGACTTGGTCATTCGGAAAAGGCTGGGTTGATTAAGACATATGCGGATGTAGTTTAATGGTAGAACCCCAGCCTTCCAAGCTGACTACGGGAGTTCGATTCTCCTCATCCGCTCCATTTGAAATCAAGTTACGGTACAATGTATCGTAACTTTTTATTTTTCCACGTAGTTATGCTTGGAAAACCTTATAGATAAAAGTTCTTCTTGGAGAAAGGAGGACTTTTTTTGATGCTTAATTTCACATTAGAGGAACGAATTAAACCAGATGAAGAAATACTCGAGTTATTATCAAAAACTCAGTATAAGGTCGTAAATGGGGCTGTAAAAACGCTTGATGGGACTAATGTTAAATTTATAAAACCGGTAGAATACATCATTACAAAGCCATTTAAACTTACGATTCTTGAATATAAGGTTGTTGAAATTAATAATAAACCTTTTATTATTGAAGATGAAAACAAGAAATACTCATTGAAAGAAATAAAGAATATTTTAAACCAGTTGACAAAATAATTTAATTTGATAAAATGTAATTAATCTTAAAGAATATGTTTGCATTGAGGGGTGATTGCAAATGAGATTGAAAAGAAAAATTTATTACATTGATTATTTAAGGACATTGGTTTAAAAGCCAATGTCCTTTTTTAGTGCGAGAGCGGAAAGTGTCCTCCCTCAAAAATGTAATAAAAATATTTAATAAGAAAGGATGTGATGTAATGAGTATTAGAACTGGAATTTATGTTAGGGTTTCAACTGATGACCAAAAAGAAAATGGTTTTTCAATTGATTCTCAATTAAGAATGATAAAAGAATATTGTGAGAAGAACAATTATGACATTATTGGTGTT
>CAMOQR010000040.1 GCA_946623125.1 uncultured Caryophanales bacterium
AAAGGGCAAGGATCAACATCTAATGGTCGTGATTCTGCAGGTCGTAGATTAGGAGCCAAAGCAGCAGATGGTGAATTTGTAACAGCTGGTTCTATTATATATCGTCAAAGAGGAACAAAAGTATTCCCAGGAACAAATACACGTCGTGGAAATGATGATAGTATTTATTCTGTAGTTGACGGAATAGTAAAATTTGAACGACTAGGAAGAGACAAGAAACAAGCTTGTGTGTATCCAGTTGGTGAATAAAAAAAGAGCCCATGATGCTCTTTTTTATTTATAGACCATATCTGAAAAATACTGTATAATGAGTTTAAAGGATGTGGGAATATGAATAATAATATTAATGTTTATAATGAAAACAATCAATTAGAAGAAGTAGAAGTAATTGATTTCTTTCAATTAGAAGAATATGATCATGAATATGTTCTATATACAAAGAATGAAGAAGTAGGAGATGACATTATAACCTATATTTCTATTATCAATCAAGTAGGGGAAAATGAATATCAATTTGAAAAAATCACAAATCCAGAAGAACAAAAGAAAGTAGAAGAATTGATATATCAAGAGATCGAATCACTTAATCAATAAGAAGGGGAATAATATGTTTAATGAAGAATTGTTGAAATTAGTAATCCAGTTAAAAGAAGAAGAACTTGAAGAACAAAAGAACCAAATCCCAATGGATACTCAAGTAATAGAAAATTTAGAAAAAGAAATAAAATATTTAAAAATAGTTTTTGTCTTATATGAACTTGCAAAAATATTAAAGTTAGATACTAACGAAGCATATATTAGACAAGATTATATAGGAATCGAAAATGAAAATTTAAACAATTATCCATTAACGCAATTTGATCGTATTAGATATAATCAATTACTATCAGAAATTCCAGTAGAAGAAAGACAAAGATATCAAATCAGACAACAAATGAAAAATATATTAAAAAATAGTGACAAAGAACTATTTCAAATAGAACAAGAAGATCCAACATTAGCAGAATACCACCTAAACCAGAATGAAATAGATGAATTTAATCGTTTAAAAGAAGAAATCAAAAAACTAGGAATAGAAAAAACGAAAAAAGTAGATTATCAAAAAGAAGCAATCAATATAATCAAAGAAGAATTAAAAAAATTAGATAACTTAGACGCAATAGAATATCAAACAAGAAAAGAAAAAAGTCTAAAAAAGATTGATAAAATAGTAGAAAAAATATCTGATCAATCAAAAGAAAATGTATTTACAAATATCAGTAATTATCAGTTAGAAAAAGATTTATTAGAAAAATATCCAAATATGAATATTACGATGAGTATAAGCGGTCTAGAGAAATTATTAAGTACCCTACAAAATAACCAATTAACAGAACAAGAATACAGAGAGCATATAAAAGTATTTGGAAATAATATAAATAAATTATATGAAGATGATAAGAATAAAAAAGAAATAGAATTATTATTATCAAAAATACCAGAAGACAATTATCCATTAAGAAATGACATATCTAACATAATAAATAAAATAGATAATACAAATGTAAAAATAGAAGATAAAGAATTAGATTCTATTATGAAATTATTAGACAACAATTACGATAGAATGAAGCAAGAAGAACAAGAAAAATATTACAACATTGTTAAAAGTATGATTACAAAAAAAAGTAATGATCTAAATCAGATACAAGAATTAAATCAAATGATGTTATCTGTTAAGAATAAACAATTAAGAGATAAATTAACTCTAGATTTTGCTAAAACAAGAAATGTCGAAGTACAAAATAAACATAAAGATTCCTATAGTGATTTGATACAGGAACAAATTCAAAAAATAGAAAAAGAAAAAGCAAAATATATCAATAACAATACAAATTCTGAAATTTTTAATACTCGTAACAATATTAAAATAAAAGAGCTTGATAAACAAATAGAACACTTACGTTCTATGGATGTAAACTATGAAAATAATATTGCTCTACACTTACTAGATAGTCAATATAATACGAAAACAGAAGAAGAAATTAAATTACAACAAGAAATAAAAAGATTACAAGAATTAAAAGAACAAATAAATTCTAAAGTTTATAAAAGATTAATGGATAAAAAAATAGAAAAAAGAAATAAAAAAATACAAAAAATTCAAAAATCAAAAGCAAAAATAGTAGGAATTCAAAAGAAAATGATGCTTCCAAAATACTATGTGAATCAAAGAATTGGAAAAGCAGAAAGACATTTTGAATCCAAACAAGAAGTATTTGAAACATATTCAAAAGATTATCGAAAACTCTCAGATGCGGAAAGAGAAATGAATGGAATGTTTAGTGGAATAAAAGCAGCATTCTATGATTATAAAGCAGGTAAATATCAAAGAAAAGCAGATAGAAATCAAAAAATATGTGAACTTCTACAAAAAGGAAAAGTAACTATAAAAGGAAATAATATTCATTTAATAAATAAAAATTTATTAAATCAATTAAGACAAAAACAAACAGTTGCCCAACAAGCAATATAATAAAGGAGGTATGACCATGTTTGTAGATGAGGTATTATTAAGAGTCGAAGCAGGAAATGGTGGAGATGGATGTACCGCTTTTCGTCGTGAAAAATATGTTCCTATGGGAGGACCATATGGTGGAAATGGAGGGCATGGCTCAGATATTATCTTTAAAGTAGATGAAGGATTACATACATTACTTGATTTAAGATATCAAAAAACAATCAAAGCACCAAAAGGAGAAAACGGAAGAGGAAAGAATCAGCACGGAAAAGGTGCAGAGGCCACTATTATAAAAGTACCCCTAGGTACGGTTGTAACAGATATGGATACCGGATTAATCATTGCGGATTTATCACATAAAGATGAAGAAGCAGTAATTGCCAAAGGTGGAAGAGGTGGAAGAGGAAATACAGCCTTTAAAACGCAAACCAACACAGCACCAGATTATTCAGAAAATGGAGAAGAAGGAGAAAAGAAAAACTTAAAAGTAGAAGTAAAAATGTTAGCAGATGTAGGTTTAGTTGGCTTACCAAGTGTTGGAAAATCAACTATAATATCATGTATATCTGCATCACGTCCTAAAATAGCCGCTTACCACTTTACGACATTAAATCCAAATCTTGGAGTTACCAAATCAAGCGATGGAAGAAGTTTTGTAGTTGCAGATTTACCAGGTTTAATTGAAGGAGCAAGTGAAGGAGAAGGTTTAGGAGATAAATTCTTAAGACATATTGAAAGAACAAGAGTAATTGCTCATGTAGTTGATATGGCAGGAAGCGAAGGAAGAGACCCATATGATGACTATTGCTTAATCAATAAAGAACTGGAAAAATATAACAAGAAATTATTAGAGAAACCAATGATTATAATAGCCAACAAAATGGACTTAGAATCAGCCAAAGAAAATCTAGAACAATTTAAAACAAAAGTAGACTGTGAAATCTGGGAAGTAAGTGCTGCAACAAATAAAGGACTACAACAAGTAGTAAATCGCTTAGCAGATATCCTAGATTCTATTCCAACAACTCCATTATATAAAGATGAAGAGATTGAAAGTCATATTCTATATAAATTTAAGAAAGAACAACCATTTACCATTACCAAAGAAGATGATATTTGGGTAATTAAAGGAGAAGAAGTAGAAAAACTTCTAAAAAGAACAAAATTCTCTAGTGAAGAGGCAGCATATCGCTTCGCTAAGAAATTAAAAAGAATGGGAATTGAAGATAAATTAAGAGAATTAGGGGCAAAAGAAGGAGAACAAGTTAGAATACTAGATTTCTATTTTGATTATAAAGATTAAAAATCAAAGTAAAGGGGGATTTTGATTGGCACTTTATGAAACAGTGAGTCAAGAATTATTAGAAGAACACCTTGCAAAAGAAATATATCGATTTGAAGGAGCAAAAACGCAAAGCAATTTAGATTTTAGAGGAAATAATAATAATCAATATATTTATTTTTCTAATTCCTTAGACCATCACATGTATTTTATGAACAAAAGACTAAAACAATATATTAATTCTTGTTCACTACAAGAAGAAAATATTGCATTTAACACAAGAAATGTACGAGGAAAAAATACTTTCCCAAGAATCAAACATCTCGTACTAAATAGTGATAAAATAAAAGAACTTTATAGTTATCGATTAATTACTTTAAAAAAATTTAAAGAATTAATAAAAGATAACTTTATCTTTAATGATCAAAAACAAAGCAATCAACGTTTTATTGAAAAAGTAGATAGAAGAGTATATGGTGGAGGATATGGAATCTGTGATGAATGGAAAGAACTTCTACTTTATCTTACATTTTTTACAGCCAAAGAAAAAATTACAAGAAAAGATATGATGGCATGGATTCAAGAAATTAAGACAACAGGAAAAATTCTTCAAAAAGACAATGTGAAATTTATTATTGATAAAAATAATTATCAATTTGAAATAAATCCACATGTTTTAAGTGATTTTAATAAATATAATATTATCAATGCCTTAGAATCCATTTTAGAAAAGAAGATTGCTATGCCTAATTCAACTCTTGCAAAAGAGCCATCCAAAACAATAAGAAAAGTTATAGATAGTTATGAGACTGCTAGAGAAAAAACAAAAGTATTATTAGAAAAAACCAATT
The DNA here is from genome assembly GCA_946623125.1 of uncultured Caryophanales bacterium. Taxonomy (GTDB): domain Bacteria; phylum Bacillota_I; class Bacilli_A; order RF39; family UBA660; genus UBA3789. The sequence continues at coordinate 4,634 of CAMOQR010000040.1, forward strand.
ATTAACATGTAAAGTACCAAAAATGGTGCTTTTTTCTTATTACTAAAAATGCTAAAATAAAAATAATAGAGGGATACATATGAAAAGAATAATATTGAATTTTTAGTAACAGTAGTAATAATTACAATTCCATTTCTAATGATTACAAGAAGAAAGAAGAGTCCATCGTAAGATCGACTCTTTTATAATAAAATGAGATTATGTCTTTGGTTGTAGTTAAACAAATTCAATAGAATCCCCTGAAATAACGATTAAAAAAAAGTTAAAGTATAACTATAAAAAAAAATAACCAACTTAATAAAAATATGTTATAATCACATTAGATAAATAAAGAGGTGTCATATGAAAAGTATAAAATTTCTAGAAGATAATGGAATTGATATAAAAAATAGTCTTGGAATATTTGGAAGTCAAGAAATCTACAATGAAAAATTAGGAGAATTTCTTGTAGGCGTTCATACAAAAATTAAACAATTAATTGTATTTATGCAAAAGAAAGATATGCAAAATTATAAAACATATGTAGAATCTATGGGAAGTGATGCAGAAATCTATGGTTTTACGTCTTTAGCAAAAGAAGCCGCAACACATACAGAAAAAGCATCTAAAGGTGATTTATATTATATTAATGAGCATATTAATGATTTAATAACAGAATGCAATAAAGCAATTGTATTAATACAAGAATATATGAATGGTGTAGAAGAGAAAAAAATAGAAAGACTTAGTGCAGATAATACTGAATTTGTAAATCCAACAATATTAGTAGTTGATGATTCTAATATTATAAGAAATTTTGTAAAGAAAATATTTAGTGAAACATATAAAGTAGAAACTGCAAAAGATGGAGAAGAAGCCATTAAAATACTAGAAGCAAATAAAAATAATGATAATATTAAAGCCATGTTATTAGATTTAAATATGCCAAAAATAGATGGCTTTGGAGTACTAGAACATATGAGACAAAATAATTATTTAGATAAAATACCTGTTTCCATCATATCAGGGGATTCTTCCAAAGAAACAATACAAAGAGCCTTTACATATGATATCGTTGATATGCTAGGAAAACCATTCAATAATAGTTCTATTAAAACGATCGTTGAGAAAACATTAATGGTAAAAAATAGTAAATAGAGTCGAAAGACTCTTTTTTTATAGTA
>CAMOQR010000041.1 GCA_946623125.1 uncultured Caryophanales bacterium
TAATATAATTATCGTAGCTAATAATTCAACTAACGTGAATCCTTTTTTCTTCATACTCTCACCTATCTTATTATTAATTACATTATACTTCATTTTTAAAAATTAGTAAATAAAAAAAGAAGTTATTCTTCTTTTTCTAAAACATAATATAGCAAAAATCCTCCAATTACAATTACCGCACATCCTCCTATTATAAAACTGCATTCCTGAAAAATAAATAGTGCAACCATAATCATTAATAGCCCAATTAAAACGCCAACAATTGTTATTGTCAAAGGATTTTTCATACCAACACCTCTATACTTCTTTTTTCTTTACTGAATATGATTTTTCAGAAATAGGATTATAAAATGTCCCTTCTGTTTCTTTTTCATTCAATGAAATTTGAAACTTAAAATATGGCTTCTCCATTTCTAAAAATTCATCTGCTGGGATTATTTCACCTTCCGATTTTACTTCCTTTAATTCCATATAAAGTACGTAATTATGCTTTGTTTTCTCCATTTCTTCTTTTGATTTCGAAGCAAAGTCATAATCACATATTCCTTTATAATATTCCTCTTGAAAACTCCAAATACATTCTTCACCAGATTCTTTTAATTGAAACTCATATCCCTCATTAAAAATCCAGGTTCCATCCAATTTTGCCTCTACTGGGAAAAAAGTACCAATAACACAAAATAGAACTATTCCCAAAAAAGTAAATCCATTTAATATAAAACCAATATTCTTTTTTGAAAGAATTCCTATAATCATTCCTAACAAAGAGCAAATAATTGCACCTTTAATTAAAAACATCCAAAAGAAAGATAATATAAAACATAGGATTCCAAGCACTCCAAATAAGATAGAAAGAATCCATAAGTAATTCTTTTTCCCTTTCATAAAACACCTCAAGGGGTATTATACTACATTTTTAACGCTTCAGTCCATATGCTTAATTAAAAACCTCGTGATTCCTATTTTGCTTTTTATCACTTCAAAGCTGTAACATCCTATAAATAATACGCCTCCTAGAGAAGCGACTAACAAATCTTCCATAGTATCTTGTACACCGGTCTCTATCGAGTGTTGCGTATTCATTTTCAAAAAGAAATCCGCACCAAATTCTAAAAATTCCCAAATTAATGCAATTGACAAAACAAAACATATCACAAATATAATTTGAAATGTCAAGTCATTTTTTTTCATGTGACGAAAATGGTATAACAAATAAATTGCCAAATAACCACATAAAAAACCAGACAATGAATGTGTAAATAAATCATACCACCAAAGATATTTGTACATATTTAAAATAGAACCAATATATTGCGATAAAATAATAAAAACCAAATAAACAAAAAGAATAGAAGGATGAATTTTTTTTAAAAGAAAAGGCAGCCATAAACAAAGGTAAAAAATAATAATTGGGCCCATTCTATCAGGATGAACACTCCCTATCTGAAATACCGCAAATGTATTAATTATACTCATTATTACAATTAAAAAAAAATTAATTTTTTTCATTTGATCACCTATTTTATTTTATCTTTTTTCCATTTCATTATACCTCATTTAAGTAAAATTGAAAACTATAGAAATAACTCTTGACCTATTGTTAATAAATTCCCTACTAAATTATTCTTTCTCTTTATTTCATCCACTGTTGTATCATTCTCAAAAGCAATTTTCCAAAGACTATCTCCTTTTTGAACAATATATTTATTTCCTACTTTTGGAATCAATAATTCTTGACCAATTTTAAGCAAATTGTTTTCTAAATTGTTTGTATTTTTAAGATCTTCTACTTTAATTCCATAATTATTTGCAATTTTCCAAAGGCTATCTCCTTTTTGAACAACATAGGTTTCATAAGGATTATCTTTAACAATTAATTGCTGACCTATCTGCAAAGTATTACTTGTTAGATTATTCATTGATTTAAGTTCTTCTACAGAAACGCCAAATTGATTGGCTATTTTATATAAAGTATCTCCTTTTTTTACAATGTAAATATCTTCTGTTATAGGTTCCTTAATATTTAAATACTCCATTAATGCACGAACCACTGCATCTACATATCTTCGATAATTATTTTTTAATTGAATAGGATCGTCTTTATTACTATCTAAAAAGCCATATTCTATTGTTAATGATTGAATAGGATCTGTATTTCTTTGCATAAAATAATAATCTTTTGAAGGATTAGATGGTAGTCTTCTTTGATAGGAAGAACGTATATTTTGCCCTTCTTTTTGAAGTTCTTGTAAAATCATATTGGGTAATTCATCTGTATTTCTTAATGCATAAATTACTTCTGCACCATCCGCCCCTTTATTTCCACTAGCATTTAAATGATTGGATATTAATATCACGTTTGGATCATTCCCCCATGCATTTAAAACTCGGTTGACTCTTTCCGCAGGACTGATAGTTTCATCTGTAGTTCGTGTAATTTTTACAGGAATTCCTAATTCTTTTAATCTTTCATACATATAAAGTGTAATTTGAAGAGCCAAATCTTTTTCTACAATTCCATTCCCACTTGTACCAGGATCAGCGCCACCATGTCCTGCATCTAGAATAATTTTGATATCTTCTTTATTCATAGTATTCTCCTCTCAAATTATTGTATGAAAAAAAAGGAATTGAGTTCCTTATGTATAATACTGCTTTAATCCAATTACAATTGATTTTGCAATTTTTTTTTGATACCAATCTTTCTGCAAAAGATATCTTTCATTTGGATTGGATAGAAAACCTGCTTCTATTAAAACACCAGGTTTTTGAACTCTTTTATGCAAATACATTTCATTTGTTAAAGTTGCTTTTTTCTTACTTTTTAAATCCTTTGACAATTGTTTTTGAAGAATTTCTGCTAATTTTTTGTTTTCTTCTTTTACGTCGTCATAAAAAACTTGCGCACCATTCCAGGTACTAGAAGAACCTGCGTTTAAATGAATCGATAAATACAAATCACAATCCGATTGATTGATTAAATTTCCCCTTCTCGATAAATCACTTCGTTTTCTATTTTGCGCATTTGGGACGGATAAATCATAATCTTCGTACCTTGTTAAATAAACTGTTACACCTTCTTTTTCTAATTCCTGTTTTAATTTTTGAGCAATTTTTAAATTTATATCTGCTTCATGGATATCTTTATATACCGTTCCAGGATCTTTTCCTCCATGCCCAGGATCTAAATAAATGATTCTTCCTTGTAATCCTTGGTTTTTAGCACCTACATAGTGAATTGTGAAAATAGTTATTAAAAAAATTCCATAGAGTACCCATTTCGATTTCATCATTCTATCACCAATATAATATATGAAAAAAAATTCTAGATAATCTAGAATTTTTATTAGTGAATTAATTCTGATAATGATGATCCATCACATAATCCACTTTCTGAAAGCTTTGAAATCACCATTTCTCCTTCATCAAGTTTTCTAGCGCACCAAGTTCCATCATTCATTTCAAAAACTATTTCTTTTTCTTTAGTCATTCCAATTTTGCCTTCTTCTGGAACATCTCCATCAAAGTCTAATACTCCTGCTGTTACATCGACTATTTTATTTGAGTATTCTTTTCCAGTAATAATTTCTTGATCATATGCATATGTCTTCATGGCGCGAACAATAGAATTAACGGATGCTTCAAAAGCATCTCTTCTTGCTTGCTTGATAGCAGTATTAATTCCAGGAAAAACAATAAGTGCGATAATACCTAATACCACTATTACTCCTAACATTTCTACCAATGTAAAACCTTTTTTCTTCATAATGCACCTCTATCTTTAATATTATTATACTTTTATTCTCACTTTTTGTAAATGAAAAAAGATACGAAATAACGTATCTTATAATGTGTTAGAACTATCTCCCAATACAATTTCCTTATGTAATTGGATTAAAT